>JAPUIP010000484.1 GCA_027296925.1 Candidatus Poribacteria bacterium
GCGATTATGCAGAACGCCCAGCGAGCAGGGCACGTGCGTTTTATCGGCGCGACAACCTACGGCGAAGCGGCGGCTCTCGCAGCGTTGGCGGATGATCGCTATGACTGCCTACAGATTTCCTATAATCTGTTAGATCGCCAGCCAGAAGAGCGTGTGTTGCCTCTGGCTCAAGAGAAGCATGTCGGCATCGTTGTGCGTTCTGTCTTGCTGAAAGGCGCGTTCACTCATCGCTACGCGCATCTGCCCAAGGAACTCCTTGAGCTGAAGGAAGCTGCCCAACAACTCGACTCGCTGCTCGGTTCAGAGGTCAGCAGCTTGCCGGAACTCGCTTACCGCTTTGTACTCGCCCATCCCGCCATTTCCATCGCTCTGGTGGGAACCAGCCGGTCGCATGAGTTGGAAGAAGTCCTGTCGTTTGGAGAGCGAGGACAACTTTCGCCGATGTTGCTCAACCGCATCCGGGAAGTCATGGTAGCCCCGGACCAAATCAACCCAAGCACATGGCCGTTTCGGTAGAATACAGGACGGCGTGAATCATCCGCGTGGATTAAACCACGCACCACACCTCCTGCCTTGCATTTCACGAAATACACATCATCACGATGCGTCTTGAAAAGTTCCTCGCTGAATCTGGTATCGCCTCTCGACGAGATGCGAAAAAGTACATTCGCGCCGGGCGGGTCTCGGTCAACGGTGAGTCCGTGTCCATTCCCGGCACCCCCATCGATCCGCAGCGGGATACAATTGCGTTTGACGGAAAAAGGGTACATGAAAAGCCGGGAAAGATCTATCTGATGCTAAACAAACCGGCGGGCTACGTGACAACCGCGCGTGATGATTGGGGGCGACGGACGGTTATGGATTTGGTACGTGACATCCCTGAACGCATCTATCCGGTCGGACGACTGGACATCGATAGCGAAGGGCTTCTACTGATGACGAACGACGGGGCGTTTGCCCATCGAATTATTCACCCAAGCCATGAGATCACGAAAACTTACGTCGTATGGCTAACGGGCGAACCGAGTCAACGGGACATTCAGCAGCTGGGCGAGGGAGTTGAGATTCAGGATGGGGTAACGGCGCCGGCAACGGTGGTCCAAATCGGGGCACAGAAAGGGTTGACGCAATTCCGAGTCATTATCCACGAAGGGAAAAAGCGGCAGATCCGTCGCATGTTCCACGCGGTGGGGCACAAGGTGGTCGCTCTCAAACGGATTCAGATTGGATCACTTTCGCTCGGCAAACTCCCGCTTGGGAAGTATCGCCGACTGACGCCGGATGAGGTTGACGCGCTACGGAAATAAAAAACGCCCATATCGCAAATGAAACGGGCGTTTATGAGAACAGGGTATTCTTTATTTTGAGGCTTCCGCCATGCTTCTTTTGACATTTTCGAGCATCGACATGGCCACTTCTTTGATGTCTGAATCTTTTGCAGCCTTCAATTTTTCAAGTGTCGCTATGGCCGGCTGATACTTCTGTTGAAGCGCGTAAGTCACGCCCAGGTAATATTGCGCCGACTCATACGCCTTCGCCTGGGGATATTTTTCAATAATTGTGCTGAAGTGATTCTCGGCTTTTTGATAATATTCTTCGGCGTTTTCGTCGCCGACATTCATCCCGTAATGGAGTCCCAGATTCAGATATATATCCGGCAATAACCCGGTTTTGTTTTCCGAATCGAGTGCCAGCGCCTTGTCAACAAAAGGCTGTCCCTTCTCAAGTTTGCCGCGTTTGACATAGATGAGTGCGAGTTCAGCATTCGTCTGCGGATCATCCGGTTGCTTTTGGACTGCAATGTGCAACTGCTGAAGTTTTTCTTCGCCCTGCAGGACCTCCTCCATCACCGGAGCAAACTGCTCAGCATCGCGATAGCCAGGGACTACACTGATGGAATCGCCTTCAGAACTCAGGAATATAACCGTTGGGTATGCAGTGATCCCGTGTTGCTGTTGTACCGCAGCGTGTTCCGGGCTGCTCTCTGGATTGACTTTCAAGTTGACAAACTTTTTGGAGAGTTCAACGACCTTTGAATCAACAAACGTAGTGGCGTCCAGCCGCTTACAGAATCCTCACCATTCGGTGTAGAAGTCCATCATGATGGGCTTCCCGGTTTTTTGGGCTTCGGCCAACCCTTTCTCAATTGACTTCTCCCACTCAATTCCCTTCGATGCCAATGCTACCGGACTCGCAACAACAGCCAGTAACAGGCTAGCAACCACAACAAATTGTCTCTGTTTCCACATACGACTTAACATGAATTTTCTCCTCAAGAATCAACTGGGGTCAAAATAAATCCGCCAATATTCTATCAGGATTTATCTGTAAAATAGTGTAAGCTGCATCCCAAATTAGCCTTCAGACGCCGGCGGCTGGTCAGGGGTAGATTCTGCCTGCATTTGTTCAGCGACTGAAGCACTGACGGTCTTGCTGCTCAATGTTGTCCGACACTTTCCGCAGGTCGTTACAAGCTTGACTAAGTTGCTCCGTCTACCCAGTTTATTCTGCTTCTGTTCAGTTTCGACATAACGTTTGCAGTGAGAACACCACTGCTGTTGAGGTTGCAGCATTCGTCTCCCTCCTTATTACTCCTCATTTTACACCCGGAGTCTTTTCAAAAGTTCGTTTTATTTTCCGATACAAAATTGAGAGAAGATCCGCCCCAGAATATCCTCAGTCGTTGTTTTGCCCACAATTTCGCCTAGACAATCTAAACTACTACGCAAATCAACCGCGACGAACTCAGCCGGCATTTCTTGGACGAGGCTTTCCATCGCATGTACAAGGGCGAGTCGTGCACGACGTAATGCATCGTGGTGGCGAACATTCGTGACAATTGGGGAATCCCCCAGAACCACCTCTCCCTCAAGGACTTCCTGGAGGATTGCTGATTTCAGTGCTTCAACTCCTTTTCCATGAAGCAGGGAAATTTGAACAATCGGTTTCAATGGCGCAGAGATACACAGATCTTCGGGGGACGTCACGGCGGGCAGGTCGATCTTATTGAGAATGAGAATTGACTTCCGAGCTTTTGCCGCACCCAAGAGCTCTCGGTCTTCTGCCGTAAAAGGTTGAGATGCATCAAACATCATGAGGATCAAGTCGGCTCGATCGAGATAGGCTTTACTTCGCTCAACGCCTTGCTGTTCCACAAGATTGCTTGGCCGACGGATGCCGGCGGTGTCGATCAGCTTGAGCGGGATGCCACGGAGGTTCAGGTGTTCTTCGATGGTATCGCGAGTGGTGCCCGGTATCTCCGTAACAATCGCGCGTTCCTCCTGCAACAAAGTGTTCAGCAGGCTCGATTTCCCGACGTTTGGTCGGCCAAGGATTGCGATGTTAATGCCTTCTCGCAGCAGTTTACCGTCCGACGCCGTCGCAATTAACCCATCCAGGTCATCGAGGATGTCTTGCGCTGTGTGCCTCATTGGGGTGAAACCCATGAAGTCGAGATCTTCTTCGGGGAAATCGATAGAAGCTTCGACCTCTGCAAGAAGGTCCGCGAGTCGATCACTGAGCGTATTAACCGCCTGCGATAATTTACCCGCCAGCCCCTCCATCGCCACCTGGCGGCTGAGATCCGTTTTTGATCGGATTAGATCAGCGACCGCTTCTGCCTGTGCCAGATCCAGGCGGCCATTCAGAAAAGCACGCTTGGTAAATTCCCCCGGCTCGGCAAGGCGCGCTCCGGCTTGCAAGGTTAATTCGAGGACGTGCCGCAGCGGTACGATGCCGCCGTGACAGTTAAACTCAACGACATCCTCAGCGGTGTACGATTTTGGCGCCCGCATGATACCCAGCATGATTTCATCGATCACCGCCCCCGATGATGGGTCAACGATATGGCCATAGTTGAGGGTATGAGTCGGTAATTTCTGTGGAGAAATGCGGCGGGGCGAACGAAAAATCTGGCAGGCAATGGAAATCGCGAGGGGGCCGCTGGCCCGGACAATGCCGATGCCGCCTTCACCGCGTGGGGTCGCAATCGCGGCAATCGTATCCCATTCAATCATAGGGCTTCGAGTGTGTTTCATACTTTTCCCGGGTCGTCACGACAACGCGCCGCATGACTCCTTCGCCCCGGCTATAAGTCCGGATATTGTCATCGGACTGTAGCGTCACATGAATGACACGGCGATCTCGCGGGGGCATCGGATCGAGAGCCATCTCCTGATGGGTCTGTTTGACTTTTGTTGCAACGTGGTAAGCCAGATCCGTGAGCATTTGCTCGCGGCGTCCTCGGTATCCTTCGACATCAACGAAAACCTTCTTCTTCACAAGAGAGGATCTATTTAATATGCAGTTCAGCAGATATTCCATTGCATTGAGCGTATGCCCATGCTTTCCAATGAGTAATCCGGGGCTGTCGGTGCTCACCATCAGGTGGATGCTGCCGTCGATAAGTTGGGTTTCAACTTGGGCTTCGATATCCATACGGCTTAAGATCTCACGCATCACAGCTTCTGGCGTTGAAGACACATCTTCCTTCAGGGTAATACGGACTTTGGCGAGTTGTGCACCTAACCCGAGGAGCCCTTTTGTGGCGTCATGTATGACCTTTACACTGACTTGATCCCGATTCACGCCAAGTTCTCTTAGGGCAAGCTCTAGGGCTTCTTCTACGGTTTTACCTTCCATTTCGACGTATTGTTGCACGATTCACTGTCCTCCTGAACACCCTCGTAATATCTCCGATCCGATGCGAGGTAAAAATTGACAATCATCAGTAGCAATCGATAATTTGGGTGTCACGCATTCCGTTTGACGGTTGAGGGCTTTCGCTTTTTGGGTTGAGATTGTTTTTTAGCAGGTAAAGTCTTAGCAGGTTCAGTCTGATCTGACTTTTTCGATTGGGTTAGATACTGTTGTCCGATTGTAAAAACATTGTTACATAGCCAATAGAGAACAAATCCCGACGCCCAATTATAAAAGAGGAAGACAAACATGAGAGGCATAAATTGCATGATCTTTGCCTGTGTACTGTTCGTCATGGGAGTCATACCGCTTGTCATTCTCTGTTGCAGCCAGGTGGTTAAACCGTTGACAAGGGGCAGAATGCGAAACGCATCAATGCCGAGGAAAGGAATCGTAAAGGGAAGCATAAATAGCGCATCAGGAGCGGCTAAGTCATCGATCCATAGAAAGAAAGGTGCTCCACGGAGTTCAACCGAATTGCCGAGAAGCGCAAAAAGTGCCCAGAAGATTGGGATCTGTGGAAGCCACGGAATGCATCCACCCAGGGGATTGACACCATGCTCTTTGTATAACTGCATTGTTGCCTTATTGAGTCTCTGGGGATCATCTCGATATTTCTCGCGGAGTTCGGTGAGTAATGGCTGTAGGTTCTGCATCTCCTTCATGGACTTGTAGCTTTTGCGGGTCAACGGGTATGAGATTAATTTGGTCAGTAGGGTCAGCAGAATAATGGCAATTCCGTAATTCCTGAGGATGCGATGAAAACCGTTGAGCAGCCAAAGCATCGGCCAGGCAATGAACCAGAAGAAACCGAAATCGATAATCTTGGTGAGTCGTGGCGAAACCGCTGAGTTGCCAGGGGCCTCGACGGTTTTCAGAATTTCGTTGTCTTTGGGGCCGACATAGATCCGGAACAGATCTGCCTGGCTTTTTCGGGGCGGCAAAGAAAATCCGGGACGGATGAGGCTGGCGGCCTCCGACGGAGCCGCAATATCGAATGCCGGTGTTTCCCCATTGTCCTTGAGCGACTCGCGTTGGTATCCCGCCTCGAGCGATGGATCTGGAATCATCAGCGCAGCGAAGTACTTGCTATTGACGCCCGCCCACAAGACGGTCTCCGTTAGTTGAGATTCACCCAATTCCTTGACCGCTTTACCGAACCCTGTATAGGCTTTAGCCCCATCATTTTTCGGGTTGTACCGTCCACGTTTTCCGCTTTTGTATTCATGTGCAAGAAGATCCGCTTCAATCCCAGGTCCCCAAAGGAGTTTGTATCCGTTAGGATTATCAGTCGTCGCATCGAAAGACACGAGCCGTTGGTCGGATAAATTCTGGAAAGTCAATTCGAGATCGGCGTAGTAACTGTCCCGGTAAAACGTCAATGTCTTAAATACTTTGAGGTTATCTCCAATCTGCTTACTGAATGTAAGTGTGTCTTGCGGATTTTGATCTGTGAGGACAAGCTCCCTTTTGTCAGCTTTCCAGGTTGTCCCTACTGCGTCAAGCTGCAACTGCGGATCAAAAAAACGAACGGACAAACAGTTCTGCGCTGTCGCTGGAATCAGGTTCATTGAGGGTTCACCACGACCGGATCGGTTTGGATACTTTTTGAGGACCCACCTCTGAGCGATTGCAAGTTCTTCAATAAAAGTAATGGCGTAGTTTTCGGTATGAACCTGGATTTCTGCCCCTTGCTGAATCTTTTGTTGGTTGCGCGTTGATTCCGCCGGTTGTGTGGACCGACTCTGCCCAATCGCCGGCTCATCCCACGGGGATGGCGGAGCTTCGCTTGATTGTTCAGTGGTTTTCGGCCGATCTGGCTTCGGAAGATTTCGACCGAACCAATAGCTCCAACCGAACATCACAAGAGCCATTAATACAATTGCTAAGATGTAACGCTTCTCCATTAACAGAATCTCCTCACGGAAGAAAGATGATAGAACCTAAATGATTGAGTAAAATTAAGACGACAGCAGTTCAAATAACGTGTACTCAGATCGGATGAAAATCCTCAAAATAATGCGCCATCGTAGTAGATAGAAATTACGATGACATGATAGTAGCAGAGATCTTCAGTTTGTCTATCGAAAGGCGCTCACATTTCCAAAATCAAAAAAAACAGAGAGATCACTATATTTGAGTCTATTACTTGAGGGGATCATAGCCGCCGGGGTGATAAGGATGACATTTCGATAGACGCAAGAGGATCAGCCAACATCCTCTCAAAGCCCCATATTTCGCGATTGCTTCAAGGGCGTATTGGGAGCAGGTTGGATAGAACCGGCAATTTGGCGGAAACAGCGGGGAAATCAGTTTGCGGTAGCCATGCACAATGTAGATCAGTAACACTTTACATAGCGTCGAAAGAACCGCTCTAAGCTTTGAGGGCATGGGCGCGTTGCAGAAGTTGCAGAAATGAGGCTCGAATTTGCGGGCACTTCATACCAATCGCCGCGGATCTGCCAACAACAATTATATCATATCCCGGGCGAATTTGATGCTTTGATAATCGAAATGACTCTCGAATCAGGCGCTTGAGACGATTTCGTTTGACGCTTTTTCCGATCTTTTTCGTGACGGTGATTCCAAGACGGGAGTGATTTAGAGAGTTCCGCAAAACATATATCACAAGATAGCGATTCCAATACTTCCTTCCACTTTTATAGCCCTGCCGAAATTCCCATTTATGCGTGAGTCGCTCCAAATGAGTTTGATGTGCCATACGAGACTAGAATCTTGTCAATCGAAGCCGTTCCTCCCATTGCTGTCCGTTGATTTGCCCCTGGAGATATGCCCTATAATTTACGACCTGCGCTTCTAA
>JAPUIP010000485.1 GCA_027296925.1 Candidatus Poribacteria bacterium
AAACCAATTTCATCTCAAGGAGGAATATGTTGAGATCACTTTTAGAGCAATACTACAGGCTTGAAACTCACAAATGGACAGCGTGGTGCACTTCTGTCGTCGTTTCACTCCTAACCCTCTTCGCATTTTCAATTGCCGTGGCACAAGATTCCGATTCAGAATCGGATCGTGTGTATGAATTGGAAACGATTATCGTGACAGCCGAGCGTATGAAAAATCCGCTCTCCGCTTCCACGGCGGCCACGTCGGTGCTCACCGCCGAAGAGATTCGGGATTTCCCAATATCGAATATTTCTGACGCCCTCGGTTTACTGCCCGGCATCAGCTTTTTTAACCGTGATGGTCTGGGTCGCGATCCGCTCGCAACGGTGCGCGGTTTTTACGGCGGCGGGGAGGCTGAATACCTGCTCGTATTGATGGATGGGAAACAACTCAACAACATCGAGACCGGGGTGGTCAACTGGAATTCGGTGCCGCTGTCAAGTATCGAATCGATCGAAGTCATTCGTGGAGGCGCCTCTTCGTTGTACGGAGATACGGCGATCGGCGGCGTTGTCAACATCCTGACGAAAGACGAGGATGTCCAACGCACTCGACTCTCAAGCCACGTTGGAAGGTTCGGCGTCTTCAGCGCTCAGTTGCGAAGCACCGGCCGATTGAGGGAGCGTGGCTACTCCCTTTTCGCATCAGAAGAACGAAATGACGGCTTTCGAGACCATGCCGACAGAGAAATCGAAAATGTCGGTGGCTCGATTTCCCTCCTTGACACTTCGCGTGCATCCCTATCTATATCCACCGCCCACAACTGGGTCCGGTTTGATGAGCCGGGGCCGCTATCCGGTGCGGAATTAGCCGTTTCTCGTTCCCAATCCTCGCCGTTCTATAAGTTTGACCACACCACGGAGCGAAAGCACCGGGCGGGGTTGGACGGTGAATTCAAGCTGAACGCGGGCGCTCGGTTGTCGGGCTATATCTCCGGGGAGCTTCGCAAGGCTGACATCATCAGGACGCTGCAGTTGAGCCCAGAATTCGCTGACACGAAGAATCGAGACCTTTCAACTTCACGCCTCGCCAGTTCGGCGCAATTGACATTTGATACGCTGCCGACTCCTTTCGATAGCAAGCTGATTCTTGGGGTTGATGCGGCACTCCATTTCCTCTCCTCCGATTATTACCAGTTCTTTTTGGGTGGGCAATCGGATTACGACGACCAGTCGTCCGCAGATCGTGGCGCCTTGGACGAGAAAGGAGACGGGGATCGTCGTGCCATCGCTGGATTTCTACAATATGAGATCTCGCCAACCGATGCGCTCAGGCTTGTCCTCGGCGCGCGTTTTGATGTGCTTCGAGACGCATTCGAGCCGGAGGCTCCAAGTGAGGGTGAACGCACTTCGACCACACATTCGGCGTTCAGCCCGAAGATCGGACTGAATTATCGCTACATTAATACCAGCAAACGTAGTGGCAATCTGTACGCGAATGTCTCACGCTTATTCAAAACACCGACGCTCGATCAGTTGTTTGATCAGCGGTCCATCCCTGTCGAATTTCCACCATTCAAGATTTCGCTCTCAAATAGCGAGCTCGAACCTCAATTTGGGACAAGCCTGGAAATTGGAGCTTACCACCGGGAAACGATTCTGCCGGATACGCTCACCGCAGAGGTGTCTTTGGCAGCCTATACGATGGATCTGGAGGATGAGTTGGACTTCAGCCTGGAGCAATTTCGGTACGTGAATATCGGGGAGAGCCGACACCAAGGCGTTGAAGCCGGACTCAAGTTTTACATTCAGTCAAATATCAATCTCTTTGTCAACTACACGTACCAATCCGCTACGTCACAGATCGGCGAAAACGAGGGAAAACGTCTGAAGGCGATTCCTCGCGACACGATCGCTGGCGGGATTCGCGCTTCGCACAGATCTGGAGTTAGCGGTAGCCTGATCCTCAAGTCGGTCAGCGGGATTTTTCTCGATGATGCGAATACGATTACGCTGCCGGACTACACGACGGTGGATGCGAAACTCTCATATCAGTACGGGCTGATTTCCGCCGCGGTTGAGGGACTCAATCTGCTTGATGAGTCTTATAGTACAACCGGGTTTCCCGATGCCACCGGAAGCGGACTGGTGTATTTTTACCCCGCCGCGGAACGCCACCTCCGGGTCAGCCTGAGCATTCAGATGTGAAGGAGGATGTCATCTAGATCACAAAGCTGGCGCAATTTAACCCACAATTCTAAACAAAAGTTTTCACCGAACGTCTATATGCAGTGTCAGTCAAACAAAGGGAAATTGACAGTTTAATTTCAACCTCAGGAGGAAACAGATGAAAACATCGGTACTGATCCTTGTCCTGACGCTCACGCTCACATTCACTTTTGGCATGTTCGCCGAAGCGGGCAAAGTTAAAATGGACAAGAAAGTGGGTAACTTCACGCTCAACGACGCAGCAGGCAAGAGACACTCACTTAAAGATTTGAGCAAGGACAAAAAGGGCACCGTTGTGATGTTTATCGCAACACAGTGCCCCGTATCGAACAACTACAATGAAAGAATGGTCAAGTTGTACAACGACTACAAAGATAAGGGCGTACAGTTCATCGGGATTAACTCCAACAAGCAGGAAGCCATCGACGAAATTGCGGAATATAACAAGGCACACGGATTCGAGTTTGCCGTCTTGAAGGATGCCGGCAATAAGATTGCGGACTACTTTGGGGCAAAGCGCACCCCGGAAGTGTACCTGCTCGATGAAAACCTGACGCTCCGCTATCATGGCGCAATTGACAGCAGCGAGCATGAGCCAGAGACGGCGACACCGTATCTGCGAGAGACCCTGAATCTCGTGATTGCCGGAGAAGAAATTCCCGACGAGATGAAAGAAACGAAAGTGTTTGGTTGCACCATTAAGCGCGTCAGAAAAGAGACGAAGCGGAGAAGCACCCCATAGATTCAGCAATAACGATGAAACAGGGAGAAGATGGGACGTATGAGGTTTTCACAAAATTCCCATTTTCTCCCTATTTTTGTTTCGGAGGTTCAAAGTATGATGAGCCCGTTCAAATGCAGGGCAGTCTATGTTCTGTTCATTTTGGCTGTGTGCACTCCGCTTGCGTGCACCGGCAAGGATACCCAGCCGCAAAAAGATGCAAGCGTATTGATTGAACGTGCCCGACAGGGAGAAGTGGTTGGTGTGGATGAACACCAGATTAAACAGGTCATCGAAAGCTTCAAAGATGAAAAGGTGGTCCTCGTCAACTTTTGGGCGACATGGTGTATGCCTTGCGTAGAAGAGTTTCCGGATCTGGTCAAGCTCCATCAGACATATCAGTCGAAAGGTCTGGAGGTGATTGCCGTCTCTGCAGACAGCCCGAAATCGGTTGATAGCAAAATTAAACCCTTTCTCGAAAGACATGGCGCACAGTTTCTGTGCTTCGTCAAAGATACAAAAGATGACGGCGCGTTCATCAACGCGATTGATAACGAATGGGGCGGCGAAATACCGGTGACCTTTATCCATGCAAAGTCGGGGGCACGTGCCAAATCATTCTACGGCAAACAGGATTGGGAAACCTTTGTTGCAGCCGTTGAACCGCTGTTGGATTGAGATCCAAGGGAGCTATGATGGCAAGTCGAATTTCCATTCATCCTGACATTTGTAATGGCCGACCTATTATTACAGGAACTCGAATTCCCGTTCAAACCATTTATGGAGTTTTTGGGTGCAGGCGATTCCATCGAAGAGGTTCTTGAGGAATATCCTTCTCTCAAAAGAGAAGACATTTATGCCTGTATCCAATTCGCGGCAACTGAAAGCTTGACCGGCACCGTCTGATGTGACAAAGGATCGTTCGTGATTAGGGAATGTGCTATAATCAATGCGGCTTATTTTGGAAAACCCATCAGCGTGGTGACGGTGCAACATGACACACAGTAATCAACCCAGAACAATTCTTCAAAGCATTCTCGCTTTTTTTCTGCTGGTGCTCCTCGGTATGCTGATGCTGACTTTCATCGGCGTCGGATTTGTTGGGGGCGTGGTCCTCGCTTCCTGGCAATCCATTCGAGATGTCAGACTGGAGCAGCTTGAATACCGTCAAGCGGATACGTGGAAACAGCATCTTGAGGTCTATTCCTCCGTCTGCACGGTGCAGCGTCACGATTCAATTGATTTCCTGCTGGATAAACTGAAACGACTCGCGTACGAGGAAAATGAGCAGAAGTTCATCAAGCCGAGTGCGGTGGGGCAATATTCGGTTGCGTTCGATGCATCGGGGAAGAACGGGCGAATCGGGATTTACCTTCGGGATTTCCATTTCCCACGCGGGGATCGACTGGCGTATCGGGTCGAACTCACTGTGCGTGATGGTAAAATCGAATCCATCCGCAATGACGATGGTGATGAAATTCTGAATTTCGACCTCCAGCCGGAGTTAATCAATGAGATTTATAATGAAGGTGGCGAAGCGCGGGAGATCATACAGCTTGTCAAGATCCCCAATAATCTGTTAGGTGCGTTTCTCGCGGTTGAGGATAAGCGATTTTATGCCCATTGGGGCGTAGACCTGCAAGGAATTCTTCGTGCATCGATTCATAATGTCCGGCTCTACTTGGGACAGGTGAAGGGCACCGCACAAGGCGCCAGCACAATCACGCAACAGCTTACACGCAATATCTATCTGAGTCCGGAACGACGAATCCTTCGGAAAATTAAGGAAGCCTTGCTTGCGACTCGTATTGAAAGTGGTTTCTCCAAAGACGAAATCCTGGAGAGGTATTTGAACCTGATCAACCTGGGCCGATACGGTTCGCGGGATGTGCTTGGCGTCCAGGAAGCGGCGAAAAGCTATTTTGGGAAACCGGTTTGGGAACTGGAGATCCACGAGTGCGCAACGCTGGCCGGCATTCCAAAATCGCCAACGCGGTATTCACCGGTGCGTTATCCCGAGCGTTCAAAGGAGCGCCGCGATCTCGTGCTTGGATTGATGCGGCGAGCAGGCTACATCACACAGGCAGAATATGAGACGAGCGTGAAGCAACCCCTTGTCGTCGAAGTACCGGAAAGTACGCAGAGCAAAGAGGCGCCCAATTTCCTCGATTATATTCATAATCAACTCACCCGTATCCCTGATCTGGAAGGTCGACTGTACAATCACGGGCTGAAAGTATACACAACGATCGACATGTCCATGCAAAAGGTCGCGGAAAGTGTCGTTGCTGACCACCTGCGTACCCTTGATAAGGATCTCAGCGGATCGCCGGACTATAGAGGGCTGCCGGACTACGATGAAAATAGAAATAATCCGGGTGGTATCGATCCAATCGCTAACTACTTACAGGCAGGTCTTGTTGCAGTTGAGCCACAAACCGGCCATGTCAAGGCGATGGTTGGTGGGCGTGACTACTTCATGCCGCGTTGGTTTCGCGATCGGGGCATCCCTGGGAACTTTTTTAACCGTGCCGTCCAAGCCCAACGTCAACCCGGCTCCGCGTTCAAACCCATCGTTTTCGCCGCCATGTTGAATTATCCGCCCTTGGCGACTCCGGCAACGGTTATCCGCGACGAACCCTGGTTTACCGAAGGCGAACCGGGGAAAAGGTGGGCGCCGCGTAACTACGGAGGCGGTTACGAAGGCGAGGTTACATTGCGCCGAGCTTTGGAAAAGTCGATCAACATCGCATCGGCAAGACTGATGTGGGAAACCCCAAAGGGAAAAGGCAACAGACCGGAAGGGCTGAACCGGACGCTTGCACTCGCTAAGCGTATGGGGATTCAAAGCCCGTTACCTCCCTACCCGTCACTTGCACTGGGTTCAGCGGATCTGACGCTCATTGAACTCACGGCGGCTTACGCAACCTTTGCGAACAAAGGCGTACGGACAACGCCAATTAGCATTCAGTACGTCGAGGATCGGAATGAAGAAATCCTGGTTGAAAATCAAGTCGAGCGTGAGCAGGTACTTGACGAGAATATAGCTTATCTGATGACGCACCTCATGGCGGGCGTGATTCAAAATGGCACAGGAAGAAGAGCCCGTCTGATGGGGCTAAAGCGTCCAGCCGCCGGAAAAACTGGAACCACGAACGACTATACGGATGCATGGTTCGTTGGTTATATCCAGAACCTGGCTGTTGGGGTTTGGGTCGGCTTTGATGACCCGCAGAAAAGCACAAAGCGGGAGGGCGCACGGGCAGCCTTACCGATCTGGGCACGGTTTATGCTCGACGGTGCACGAGGCCCCGTCACCGATTTTCACGTTCCCTCCGGTATTGTCTTTCGGGAGATTGATAAGACAACGGGATTGCTGAAATATGAGGGCAAGTGTCCAGATGAAGATATTATCCGCGAAGCCTTTCTCGTTGGTTACGAGCCGAAGATGCTTTGTGATGCGCATGAGTAGCGGTGAAGCATGATCTGAATGTCTCGCACTTTGGGAGAGTGAAAACATGCAAAAGTTTGAGTTAGTGTCGGAGTACAAGCCACAAGGCGATCAGCCGCAAGCAATTGCCGAACTCACAGAAGGCCTGCTGCGAGGCGATCGGTTGCAGACATTGTTAGGCGTTACGGGCTCGGGGAAAACGTATACGATGGCCCACATTGTCGCCAACTTGCAGCGCCCCACTTTGGTGATCTCTCATAACAAAACCCTTGCGGCCCAGTTGTATAGCGAGTTCCGTGAATTTTTCCCAAACAACGCCGTTCATTACTTCGTCAGCTATTATGACTACTACCAACCAGAGGCGTATATTCCGAGCACTGATACCTATATCGAAAAGGATATCCAGATTAACGAGGAGATTGATCGGCTGCGCCTCGCTTCGACCGCATCGCTTCTCACCCGCCGTGATGTCATTATTGTCGCCAGTGTCTCCTGCATTTATGGCATTGGCTCACCAAAGGAGTACGAAGTCCATCGCGTTGAGGTAAAGCAGGGGGAATTCATCAAACGGAACAGGCTTCTGCGTGCGCTTGTGGATATTCGGTACGAGCGTAACGATGTTGACTTTTCGCGGGGGAATTTCCGCGCTCGCGGTGATGTCATTGAGGTTTATCCGGCTTATGCAGATACTGCCTATCGCATCGAACTTTTCGGCGACGAGATAGATCGAATCACGGAGATTGACACGCTGACCGGGGAGGTACTGGCGGAACATCAGACCATCGAAATCTTCCCTGCCAAGCACTTCATGACAGACGCCGAGTGTTTTGAACAGGCGCTACTAGATATCGAAGCTGAACTTCAGGAACGGATCGATTACTTCGTTGCCAATAGCAAGCTATTGGAGGCCCAGCGGATTGAACAGCGAAGCCGCTTTGACCTTGAAATGCTGCGAGAAATCGGTTACTGTCAGGGGGTCGAAAACTACTCCCGTCACCTCTCTGGTTTAGCCCCCGGCGAGCCGCCCTACTGCTTGATTAACTATTTTCCGGATGACTATCTCATGATTGTTGACGAATCCCATGTCACCTTGCCCCAAATTCGGGGGATGTATCGCGGCGATCAATCGCGCAAACAGTCTTTGGTGGATTACGGCTTCCGTCTGCCGTCGGCGCTGGATAATCGCCCGCTTCGGTTTGAGGAATTCGAAAAGTATATTAATCAAGCGATATTTGCTTCGGCAACCCCCGGTCCCTATGAGCTCGAGCACAGCGCACAAGTCGCTGAGCAGATTATCCGACCCACGGGGTTAATCGATCCGCTGATTACGGTCCATCCGGTTGAAGGCCAGATTGACCACCTCATCGGCGCCATTAACGAGCGAGTTGCCCGGAAGCAGCGTGTGCTGATCACTACCCTCACGAAGCGTATGGCGGAGGATCTGACGGATTACCTCGCTGAAGCCGGGCTCAAAGTGGATTACCTCCATTCAGATATCCATACGTTAGATCGGACACGCATTCTGAAAGAACTCCGCGAAGGCAGCTTTGATGCGTTGGTTGGGATTAACCTGCTCCGTGAAGGCTTAGATCTCCCCGAAGTCTCACTGGTCGCCATTCTCGATGCGGATCGCGCGGGCTTCCTTCGATCCGAAACGTCGCTTATTCAGACCGCCGGCCGTGCCGCTCGGAATGTCGATGGCGAAGTCATCCTGTATGCCGATGAAATGACCGATGCCATCCGGAACACCATCAATGAAACCGAGCGCCGGCGAAAAATTCAGATGGCCTATAACGAAGCACACGGCATTACACCGGCAACAATCGATAAGGCGATTCGTGATCTCATCAGCGAAACTGCTGGTGATAGGGCGCAGTCGGAAGAGATTCCGGCGGTCGAAATCTCGGAGGGAACCTCTGAGGAAGAGATCGAGGTCCTCATTGCGCAACTCACAAAAGAGATGCGAGAAGCAGCGACGAACTTAGAGTTTGAAAAGGCCGCTGCCTTGCGCGATCAGATTTCAGAAATTAAACTCGCAATCGAATAGGCGTAAAAGGAATAGGCAGTGGTTGAGGCAGTGTCATTTAGTTCTTGCATTTCCGCATGTCGTGTGCTAAAATCAGCGTAGTCAACCGATTGCGGATTGCAGATTGTGAAATGCCCGCCTGAGGGTGCGGATTGTTCGTGGGTTTGTTTATTGCTCGATTGCTTGATTGCTTGATTTATCGTCAAAAAGACAGAAAGCGAGGATAACATATGTTTGTTTGTACTGCATGCGGTTACCTATGGAGTGAGGGCGATAGCCCCCCCGATGAATGTCCAGCCTGCGCTGCCCCAAAAGAGAAATACATCCCCTACGACGACCGCGCCGAACGGTGGGTGAAGCGAGGTGTCGCCCAACACGTGATGTATCCTGATGAAGAGGGTGCGGACCTCCGGGCGGAAAACTCAGCCCTATCTTCCCATATCCGTTTCTCACTCGTTGGATTGATTGGGGCTCTCAAGAAGGATGGATCGCTTAAAGGATAACCTGCTTTCCATAAGTCGTTCCGTTTGCTCAGAGACGTTGTCTCTGGGCTTTTTTTTAGAAGTCGGTAATTGTCAACGCCGAAGGAGAATTGCGATGCGAGAACTCGGAATCACCGCAACCGGCACAGTTCGAAAATTCAAGCTCCTGATT
>JAPUIP010000486.1 GCA_027296925.1 Candidatus Poribacteria bacterium
ACTTTTTGATCAGTTGATTGATACGCGAGTTGTTCAGCATGAAGATCTGATCTTTGTCCTCGCGTTTGACGTATCGTCGACTCCCCTCTTCCTTTCCAATCAGAAGTGTCCGCATCGAATCGTCGTTCAACGTTGCCGAGATCGACGACTTCGGCGCGTCAAGCTCGTATTCTGCGAGCTCCTTTGCTTCAGCGAAATCGTCCGTCTCCAACGCACTGAACGTGTCTAGCAGACTCTCCACATCTGCCCCCTTCGCCGCAGAAGCGATCGGTTTGAGCATCTGCCATTTGCTCTCGGCGTCGATCCGAAGTTCGAGCTCCTCGTCTTCGGATTTGATGGCGAGTTGAGTCACGTCTCCCTTATTGAAATCGAAAATCGTCCGATCCTTCCACGTTCGATAACCTCTGTCGAAAACGGATTTCAGATAGCCTTTAGCAACGTAGACGTTGTCGGAGTTTGCCGCGCGAATGTAGCTGTTGAAGACATCCGGCGTTGTCTTCCCCACGAAAAGATGAGCCAATGTATTGTCACCTGAATCCATGAGTCTGGCTTCTACGCCGGATGCATCGACTTGAAAACGCGACTGTTTTTCTGGGTTTGTCGAAGCCAGTTGTGTTGTTTTGAATTCGGCGACCCGATCCAGCAATTCCTCAACCGCTTCTCCATCCGCGGGATAGTCCTCCATCGACGCCACAAGCCACTGGTCATTTTGCTTCACGAGCGTCGTTGTCTGTCCAGTTGCAGTAATCTCGATCTTCGAGACTTGCTCTTTCTGAAAGGAGGGAAACATCGGTTTAGCCCCTTCAATTTTCTTCTCACGCTCGCTCTTGCCAAAGGGATTCTCAAGAATCAGGACAAGCAAACCTAAAACGACAAGAATACTAACTAATACCAAAAGTTGCTTCGTTTTCATAATCCCACTTAGGTTGGAATGAGCTATATTTTTACGTTTTGCGCATGACGTTGTACGTCTCACACCGCTCCATAGATTTCAACCAACCGCTTTGCCCTCCTTCTTAAGAAGAATCGAACTAATCCAAACACCACCACGAGTATCGGGACGCCGGCAATGCTCAAAAACTTAAGGAAGAATTTTTCGCTTTCAGAGACCTCCTTCAGTGGCCGATCCGTCACGCCATGGGATCGAATGTTGATGAGATCTTCTCCGAGCGTCAACCAGTCAACCGTATTTAAGAAGAAGATTTGACCATCGGGCCGGCCCTGCTGCAAAAAGCGGGAGTTTCCCACGACAATGATCTGCGTCGGTTCGCTTTCAGTCTTCGTGGTCCGCTCTTCGTCAGTCGGCTTCGGCAATTCATCGTCCTCGGATTCACTGGACTCAACAGTCGGAATCTCTTTATTCGCGTAAAAGCTCTTGAATACTCCGGAGAGCGCTGCCGCAACAGTATAGGTTCCTCGCTTAGAAGTGGGGGGGCTAAGTCGGTTGTTCGGATCTATGTTGTAAGGACTCTGAACCGTCCAACCCGCATTACTGGTTTTCGCTAACTCAACCATTTCAATGGATTCATCTGCTCCGGATAGCAATTCCAGCGAACTCGGCCAGGGCAACGTCAGCCTCTCCAACTGGCCCGTGATAATGTGATCTTTTGAGAAATTCGGTTTAATCACCTTGACCCAGTAAGGATAAGGCAAGCTGTACGTGATGAAACCTTGCCGGAAGGATGCGTTATCGTGGTAGCGATCGAGGACCAGGTTGTTGCCGAGTTTTACACCGTAGTGCTCCAACAGATCACTCAGTCCTGTCGCAAGGGGCGTTGCTTGCATGGTCCCTTCTGGCATACGGATCGAGTCGATCAGGAACACCGCGCGCCCACCCCGCATAATGAACTGATCTATCTCGTACTTTTCACGCTCAGTCAGCTTCTGCTGCGGGCCGGCGATAATCAACGTCGCAACATCCGGATCTATTTCTTTACCATCATCAATCGGGACGTTTCTCACGCTGTACTGTTTGCTTAACTCCCGCTGCAATGGCTCAAAAGCTTGATCGGTAATATCGAACTCATCGTGTCCGGTGAGGAAGCCAACCGTTTTGACCTCTTTGCTGGTCACCTTGAGAATTGCGGAGGTCAAGTCGTATTCGAGCGTAAAGGTGTTCTGAACGACCGGGAGGACCTCCTTTTTGTCCTCATAAAGCACCGCGATACCCATATACACGTTAGCGACTTCAGCCTTATCCTTCTCGATCACGTTCACCTGTACTTCAGGAATTCCCATAAACCGAAGTTTCTGCTTCTCGGTTTCATCATCACTCGCAGGATCGATAAAGTCAATCTGCAGGTTGTTCGAGAAGGCACGGTACTCATCAAGCACATCGCGGATGGATTGACGGATTTGCGCGACCCTCGCCGGCTGCCGTGAGAAATAGGCGTTAATCGTTACAATGTCGTCCAGGCGCTTGAGTACCTTTTTCGTCGACGATGAAATGGTGTAGCGTTTGTCATCGGTGAGGTCTGCGCGCACAAAGCGACGGGTTGAAAGAAAGTTCATTAAGGCGACAATACCAAACACGACAATAACAAAAACGAGTGTATTGCTACCATATTTCAGTGTTCTGGTTATCACAAGTCTACCGCCATTTTCGACTTTCAACCGATAAGACGCTCATATAAAGGAAAAAACCGATCACGGAAAGGTAGTAGATGAGATCGCGGGAATCGATCACGCCTCTGAGGAGGCTGCTGAAATGCGCTCCTAAGCCGAGATAGCTCAACAGCGGTACCAGCCAGTTCGGGGCTTTGAAAAGCACAATGTCTTCGCCGATGATTAGCAGCACAAAGCACATCACAATTCCGAGAATAAAAGCGACGATCTGGTTTTCCGTCAATGTGGATGCAAAGAGCCCGATGGAAACGTAAGCGGCGCCCATCAGGAAAAGCCCGATGTAGCCACCGATGATCGGTCCGCCATCTGGATCCCCGAGATAGGCGACGGTCAACGGCAAGGAAAGGGATAGGAGAATCATCACGCCAAACAGCACAAAGCTCGACAGGTATTTCCCGATGACCACTTCGTAATCCTTGATCGGTAGGGTCATCAGAATCTCAATCGTTCCAATTTTCTTCTCTTCTGCCCAGAGCTTCATGGTCACGGCGGGCATAAAAAAGAGAAATAGCCAGGGCATTAAGCCAAAAAATCCTCTCATTTCTGCCTGATTGATCAGGAAAAATCCCCGAAAAAACAGCCATGCAGACAGACATAAGAAGACCGTAATATAGATGTAAGCAATTGGCGAATTAAAGTAGCTTTTGAACTCCTTCTTGAAAATTGCTGCGATATTATTCATGGTCTTATACTAAAAATCTACCCCCTTGAAAATCGATGGGCACAACCTAATCCTGACATAATACGTAAAACGCGAATTTTTCGGCACATTACATTTTACGTGCTAGATTCGCTGCCGGTCAGTTTCAAGAACACATCTTCCAGGCTGATCGCCTCTTGACGCAATTCTGTCAGACTCCAGTGGTTTTGGACAACGAAGTGGAAGAGCTCTTCGGCGGCATTTTTCCCTTTTTGAGACACAATCTGATATCCGCAGATGTCGTCATCGGATTTTACCCGTTTGAAGTCTGAAACGAGGCTGAGTGCCTCCAATTTGGCTTCAATCTCTTCGCGGGGTCCTCGGATGCCGACATGGATGACTTCTTCGCCCTTGGCACGTCCGGCTAACTCGTCCGGTGCACCGTTGGCAACAATCTCCCCATCATTGATAATCAGAATGCGGCTACACGTCGCGGAGACCTCCGACAGAATGTGTGTGCTGAAAATGATCGTCTTCTCTTTGCCGATGTCTTTGATCAGGTTTCGGATTTCGATGATTTGGCTGGGGTCAAGTCCAGCGGTCGGCTCATCAAGGATGAGGATGGGTGGGTCATGAATCAGGCTTTGTGCCAAACCGAGACGTTGACGGTAACCTTTGGAGAGTTCGCCAACATCTTTTTGAATCATCTTCTCCAGCCCACAGATGTCGATGACATCCTTAAGGCGCCGTGAGCGTTGACTTTTGGGGATGTCTCGAACTTGGGCGATGAACTTCAGATAGTCGATTACCCCCATGTCTGTGTACAGGGGAGCGCTTTCAGGCAGGTAGCCAATCCGCTTTCGAACTTCAATGGACTCTTCAAAAACGTCGTATCCATCGACTTTCACTGTCCCCTCGTCCGCCGAGAGGTAGCAGGTTAAAATACGCATCGTTGTGGTTTTGCCCGCACCGTTTGGGCCAAGAAAACCCAAAACTTCTCCCGCTTTCGCGTCGAAGGAGACATTGTTTACAGCAACGGTCAGGCCGTACCGTTTCGTCAGATTTCTCACTTCGATCATTCTCGGTAATTACCTCATATCTCTTTGAGTTTGTGAAAAATTGAGTGAATGACGAGACAAATAATGATAGCATCTGGATCAAAAAAGCGTCAAGAAAAAATCCGGTAAGATGCCGACCGGCAAGTGAAGGCAGGATAAAGGCGGGGGAGGAAAGAAGACAGAGTGTTAATCAAATGATCGAGAGCGAAGCAGGACGAACAGATGGGAAAGGAAGGATAGCAGGTGACTTTACTCCCATCCTTCCGATCTTCCGCTATATTCCATACTGCACCTGACATGTCACGCTTTAGATTGCTGCGGGGCCCTTTTCGCCGGTACGGATGCGAATCGTCTCCTCAATTGGCACGACGAAGATTTTCCCATCGCCAATTTTTCCGGTTGATGCTGCCTGTTGCACCGCTTCAATGACTGGATCAACGTCTTCTTCGGCAACAACAACTTCGAGTTTCAACTTCGGTACAAATTCGATGGTATACTCACTGCCTCGATAAAGCTCCGTGTGTCCTCGACTCCTCCCAAATCCGCGAACTTCGCTGACGGTCATTCCGCGAACGCCAACACTGTTCAAAGCCTCTTTGACCTCTTCGAGCTTGAAGGGGCGAATGATACATTCCAGTTTTTTCATGGCTTACCTCTCCTTCGTCCAAACAGATTTGACAAATTGTGCGATTCTATAGCCATAGCAGTTCCCGCCATGGCTATACAATTAGAGGCGAGATTAAATATCGTAATAGAGAAAGAATTCGTGTGGATGTGGACGCATATTGACAGCATCAACTTCATTTTCACGCTTGTACTCGATCCACGTATCGATCACGTCCTGGGTGAACACATCACCTCTGAGAAGGTACTCGTGATCGTCTTCTAAGACGTCAAGTGCATCCCTCAATGATGTTGGCGTGGAGTCAATCGACTCCAATTCCTCGGGTTCGAGGTCATACAGATCCCGGTCGAGCGGATCCCCCGGATGGATCTTATTCTGGATACCATCAAGCCCTGCCATCAGTAACGCGCTCATCGCCAGGTACGGGTTACACGCCGGGTCCGGCGGCCGGAATTCGATCCGTTTCGCGTTTTCGCTCTTGGAGTAGACAGGAATACGCACGCAGGCGCTACGATTTCTTTGTGAATATGCAATATTCACAGGGGCTTCATAACCCGGCACCAACCGCTTGTAAGAGTTCGTTGTCGGCGCAATAATGGCACAAAGCGAAGGTGCATGTTTGAGCAATCCACCGATATAGTATAACGCGCTCTCACTCAAAAGGGCGTAGCCCTGTGAATCATAAAAGAGGTTTTTGCCATCTTTCCACAAACTCTGATGGATGTGCATGCCAGAACCGTTATCCTGGAAGAGCGGCTTCGGCATGAAGGTTGCCGTCATATTATGGGCGCGAGCGACATTCTTGATGATGTATTTGTACAACGCGACCTTATCGCCCATCCGTGTCAGCGTGTCAAACCGCATGTCGATTTCGCCTTGTCCGCCCGTCCCCACTTCGTGGTGGTGAACTTCTACATCAATCCCGCATTCGATCATCTTGAGTACCATTTCAGATCGAATATCTTGCAGCGCATCCGATGGCGGTACGGGGAAATAGCCTTCCTTGTAACGGGGTTTATATCCAAGGTTCGGGCCCTCATCTGTCCCTGAATTCCAGCTTCCTTCAACGGAATCGATGAAGTAGTATCCCGAATGCTGATTCTGGTCGTAACGGACGTCATTGAACAGGTAAAATTCGGCTTCCGGGCCCCAGTAGCTGGTGTCACCGATTCCGGTGGATTGTAAGTAGGCCTCTGCCTTCTGGGCGATATGTCGGACATCTCGCGTATAGTTTTCCAGCGTAATCGGATCCTTAATGTTACAAGTCAGACTCAATGTGGGAATCTTGCAAACCGGATCGACGATTGCCGTCGCTGGATCGGGGAAGAGCAGCATGTCGCTTTCGTTAATCGCCTGGAAACCGCGAATACTTGAACCATCAAAACCGAGTCCCTC
>JAPUIP010000487.1 GCA_027296925.1 Candidatus Poribacteria bacterium
AATCTCAGAGACCTGCGCAACCGGCACGTCCCACCACGACTCGTAGCCGGGGACACGCTGACTGAAATCAACATCGATCTTGACGACGGTTGTGCGATCACATGCCTTCGCCTCTCCAAGTGCGGCTTTCAAGCTTGTCACAGTGTCGGCTTCGATAACGTGTGCGCCAAGGCTCGCGGCATTGCTCGCCAGATCGACCGGTAAGTGATTGCCATCGAGCTGTCCGGTTGCTTCATTACGGTAGCGGAAGTGTGTGCCAAAGCCTTGTGCGCCCGTCGCCTCAGACAACCCCCCGATACTGCTGTATCCGTAGTTGTTGACCAATACGATGATGAGCTTGTGCCCCTCCTGAACCGAAGTCATAATCTCCTGAGCCATCATCAGGTACGAGCCATCGCCGACCATCACGTAAACCTCGCGGCTTGGGTCTGCCATCTTGATGCCCAAGCCTCCCGCGACCTCATACCCCATGCATGAGTAACCGAACTCCAGATCGTACCCCTTGGGGTCGCGGGTTCGCCAGAGCTTCTGCAGATCGCCGGGCATACTGCCTGCGGCACATACCAGCACATCGCGGGGGTCGGAGAACTCATTCACCACACCAATCACTTCGCCCTGGCTCGGAACCGGGCCGTGCCCGAGATGATAAATCCGATCGACTTCGGCTTCCCATTCCTCACGCAACCGGGCGATCTGTGCGCTGTAGCCCGCGTTGACACGATAGCCTTGCACGGCTTCTCCGAGCTCTTCAAGCGTAACACGCGCATCCGCCGCAAGCGGTAGGGCTGTATGCTTCGCGGCATCGAATTCCGCCACGTTGATGTTGATGAAACGGACATCGGGATGCTGGAACGCCGTCTTTGAAGCCGTTGTGAAATCACTCAAGCGAGAACCGACCACGATGACGAGATCCGCTTCGCGCGCAATGATATTCGCGCACCGCGTTCCGGAAACGCCCATCCCGCCCAGGCATTGTGGGTGGTCATAACGAAGCGATCCTTTGCCGGCGAATGTTTCGGCGACGGGGATACCGGTCTGCTCCGCAAAATTCGCAAGTTGATTGGTTGCCTCGCTGTAGATCGCACCGCCACCGGCGATGATCATCGGTTTCTTGCTGGCGCGTATCCATTCGGCCGCCTTTTTGAGTAAATTCACATCAGCCCGAGGCCGCGGAATCGTGTGGACACGCTTCTCAAACAACGCGGTTGGATAATCAAAGGCTTCCGCTTGCACGTCCTGCGGTAATGCGACCGTGACGGTGCCGGTTTCTGCCGGCGAGGTCAACACACGCATGGCCTCCGGCAACGTGGTGATCAATTGCTCGGGCCGGTTAATCCGATCCCAGTATCGCGAAATCGGTTTGAAGCAGTCATTGACGGAGATGTCCTGAGAACTGGAGGATTCCAGTTGTTGCAACACCGGTGCAACAAGGCGCGTCGAGAAGATGTCGCCCGGCAGCAGCAGTACCGGTATCCGATTAATCGTTGCCCCAGCCGCAGCGGTGATCGTGTTGGTCGCCCCCGGCCCAATTGATGTGGTGCACGCAAGCGTACGCAGGCGGTTGTTCATCTTAGCAAATGCAGCGGCGGTATGCACCATCGCCTGCTCATTGCGTGTCTGATAGAAGCGGAATGAGTCGGAATATTGATGTAACGCCTGACCGATTCCCGCCACATTGCCGTGTCCAAAGATGCCAAACATACCCGCGAAGAATTGATGTTGGATACCATCACGTTCGACATACTGATTCTTCAGAAATTCAACAACGGCTTGGCCCATCGTCAGTTTTCGAGTTTCCATTGCGACCTCCTTTATCGTGCGTGAAACGGGATCTGCAACCTTGTGGATTTGCGCATCCGTTAAGCGGTATTCGTCTTCAACACATCAACGTCGGTAAACAAAATATGATCTTGCAGATAATGCATCAGCAAAAAGGACAGGATAGTTACCAACCACCTCGTTCTTCAACAAACGCCTCGACTTCACGCATTGTCGGCATAAAGTTCGCGCAACCGTGCCGGGTTACGACAATGGCGCCGGTTGCATTGCCCAGGCGAGCGGACTTCTGCCAGCCCCAGCCCTTAAGGTAGCCGTAAATAAAGCCGCTGGCGAAAGCATCTCCAGCACCGAGCGTGTTGTAAACTTCAACGGAGAATGGCGCAGCGTCGATAACGTCCCCACTGGACAGATGCACATCTGCCCCTTCGATGCCGCGCTTCATCACTAATGCCTGCGCGCCCCCCCTCAGAATCGTTTCAATCGCAGCCGTGACATCGCCTTCGATATCGGGATTGGAGATCTGGGAATGCTCGATGGAGAGTTGCGATATGTCCGTGAGGCTTGCCGCTTTCACTTCCTCCTCCGTACCGATTGCGGTATCAACCAACCGCAGCATAGATCGGACGACCACGCCGAAAGTGCGCGGCTCATGCCACTGATCTGCGCGAAAGTCGAGATCTAGAAACACGGTCGTCCCAACCGATTGGGCGTACTCAGCGGCAAAGATAGTTGCACTCCGACTCGGCTCTTTGCTGAGTCCCGTTCCAGAAATCAGTAGAGCTTGGCTATCCGCAATTGGGGCAGCGAGGACATCATCAATGGTCAGTTCGATGTCCGCACAGTTGTCACGGTAGTAAACCAACGGAAATCGATCTGGCGGCTCAATCCCAAGCACAACCGCGCTGGTTCGATGTCCGGGCTTGTGAGGAATGAATTTCGTTTCGACCCCCTCATCATTCAAGAATTTAAGAATGAAATCGCCTACCGGATCTTCGCCCAGAGCGGTGAGTACGGCGGATCTGAGTCCGAGTCGCCGCGTACCGACGCTGATGTTGGTCGGGCAACCCCCCACAAATGCCCCAAAACTGGTGATCTCAGGAAAGGGGGCGCCGATGTCGTTGGAATAGAGATCGATCGAACTGCGCCCCATGGCGAGAATATCATACGTCCGTTCGCTCATCGTTCCTCCATATTAAGCGGATAAACCTCGTAAATTGGTGATTGTCTTTCTGTCATGATGACGATGCTTTAAACTTTTGACATTCTTCTGAAAATTTACAGGTAATGAGAAAAGCATCGTTTCCGAAGGCGATCAACTGGACGCCCGCTTCCAGCCATCGTTTTCCGCTTTCAAAGTCGTTGACGTAACTTCCGAGGATAATCTGATGCGCTTTCGCCTTGGCGATGATCTTTTCGATACTCTCGACAATCAACGGATGGTCGAGCTGTCCAGAAACGCCCATCGACGTCGATAGGTCGTACGGCCCGATGAAGATTGCATCTAATCCACCGCTATCGAGAATCTCGACGAGATTCTCGATAGATTTCGCGGTTTCAATCTGTCCAACGATGAAGATCTCTTCATTTGCCTGCTGGGTATATTTCACGCCATCCAACTGCCGAAAATCGCCGTAGTCCGTATGCCCGATTCCAAATGCAACGCCTCGGTCGCCTGCCGGAGCGTATTTCGCCCACTTCACGATATTGTCAACATCTTCGCGGGATTCTACACGCGGAATCATTATTCCCGACGCTCCGGCATCTAGCGCCCTGGAGATAAAATGCCGTTCAGTCACAGGCACCCGGACGATACTGGGAAGATCTGAACCTCTCGCCGCTCGAACAATGCGTCCCACCGTTTCCATTGTAAAGGTGGTGTGTTCCATGTCTATAATGATGAAATCCGCGCCGGCGCTTGCTAAGATGGTCGCAATCGACGGAACGGCAAATTCCATGACAAAGGTACCAATTAGAATCTCGCCCTGACGTAAGTTTGATTTAATCTGTTTTGATCTCACCTGGTTGTCCTACCACTGTGTTGGGGTACAATTGATTTACTGGTTTGCTGTAAAAAGCATCTCGATTTCCTGAATGAGTTTACGTGCACCGGTTACCGCCCTAGAAGCCCTCTGCATCTCCTTCCCAATCATGAGAATCTTCTCACAATAATCGTAAGCCAGATTCAGATTTCCCTCGGCATACGCATTTTCTGCAACGTTGAAATAGCAGATTGTCACACCCAATCGGCTTTGGTCTGCTGCTTCCGGCAGTTCGGCATGCGCATAACATTCTGCCGACAATGTGTAAAACTTGCCGGCTTCTGTCCAATTGAGGCGTCGCTCACGGAGGTCCGCCAGCTTGGCATAGTAGGTACCCGCTTCCCGCGACCTTCGCCGCGCGCTACCGTAACGACGGGCCGCTGTGTAGGCAAGCCATGCTCGCGCATGACAATCTGCTCCCGTTTCCCAATCATCGGCTTCAATAAAACTGGTACCAGAACTTCGATAAAAGTCACCGAGCCGTTTGTACGCCGCACGTGCCCGCCTGTGTTTTCCCTGTTGCGTGTAGTCCTCAGCCGACTGTCGGATCTGGGACGCAATCATCTCATGTGGATTGTGAATCACCTCGTGAAGTTTCCGTAGGACAAATTCCGGATTCGGCTCTTGTGCTTGACTCGCCTGCGGCGGCAAACCGGAACTGCTATCACTGTCAATGTCCCGCACATCCGAACCGAAGCGAGAGGAAGATTCGCTCAGTTCACTGGGAGGAAATTGATTATAAAACCATGATTTGAGCGCTAATATCTCATTGGCTGGGAGCGGATTGATGAGATCGATCAGATCTGCTGCCGTCGAGTGAGGCTTCGGAATTACACTCAGATCCAATAAATTTCGAAATATCCAATCCGCTTTCCGCGTCTCCGGAACACTGCTCAAGTAGAGGCGATGTGCTTGTTGCATCTCCTGCAACGCCTGCTGGGGCTGGTTCAAGCGCAGGTATTCAGTCGCTTGATCATAGTGCGCATTCGCTTCTCCTTCACGTTTAATCTGTTTTTGCTTCTCCGTCTCGGCCTTCTGCTTGTCGCGTACCTCCAGTTCGATTTTCTCAGCGACTTCGATGGGCAGGCGTAAATCCTCTCTGCGTTTGGTTAAAGCAGCACACCGTGTGGCTGTGTCCGAGTAATTCGTCATTATCTCTTCCGCGGTGGCTACATACCATTGCTTACGAATCCGATCCAAATCATCATACATCTCCGCCGCCGTTTGATAGCGCGCTCTCACATCTCGATGCAACGCCTTCTGCAAAAACGCACGCAAATCTTCAGGATGATCATCACTGAACTCAATGGTAGCATATTGCTTCTCGATCTGAATTTCGTCATGGGTTTTCCCTCGAAATGGGAATCTTCCCATGAGCATTTCACAGAGAATCAGCCCCGTTGAATAGAGATCTGCCCGACAATCGTAGTTTCCCTCATATTGTTCAGGCGCCATGTACTTTCGTGTGCCGGTTATCGTTTCCGCATAATCGCTGGTTGTTTCGAGGATGCGGGCCACCCCAAAGTCGGAGATTTGCGCTGTTTGATCGGTCGTCAACAGGATATTTTGCGGCTTAATATCGCGGTGGATAATGTTATGGGCATGAGCGGCGATCAACCCACGACAAATATCTAAGGCGATATTAATTGCCAGATCTGGGGACGGACGCCTCACAGACATCAATTGTCGTAAACTGGGACCATCAACATACTCCATGACGATATACGCAACGTATTGATCATCGCCGGGTTCAACAGTATGGATGGAAACGATGTTTGGATGCCTCCAATTCATACCCAGCGCACTCAGTTCGGTGAGCAGATAGCGCCGCCGACCGGCAGGGTAGATGGATTTGGCTAACATTTTGATGGCGACTGCACGGGTAGTAAGCACCTCTGTCGCCTGGAAAACCGAGGCAAAATTGCCGGTGTTAATCAACCTCTCAATACGATATTTTCCTAAGACCAGCCCGTCTATTTGCATACGCATCATCCTTTGTGGTGCTGAGTATTACCGCCTGAAGAGATTAGCACAAAATGAGCGAACTGTCAATAGTTAATTCAGCCAACGCCATGCGCAAAATAGTACTGAAGCATGAGGCATAATCTGAGTCTTAATACCTGATGCCAATTGTGATTTAACGGTTTTCTCTAGCCGCTCGCACTGCCGCCACTAACTTTTCTGCCGTTTCTGTCAGGATATCGAACCGTCCCTCGGCAATCACTTGACTATTGACAAGGGCGCCACCCACGCCAAGTGCGGTTGCACCCGCCTTGATGAATTCCCCGGCAGTGTCGACATTAACGCCCCCGGTAGGAATCAGTGGAATGTGCGGCAGCGGCGCTTTCACATCTTTGATGTAGCTGGGTCCAACAACACTCGATGGAAAAACTTTGACATAGTCGGCACCGGCTTCCCAGGCGCTCAAAATCTCGGTTGGCGTGAATGTGCCCGGCATCACGACTTTACTGTATCGGTTGCAGATTTCAATAATCTCTGGTTTGACTACAGGACTGACAACAAACTCCGCACCGGCGAGCATCGCTACCCGTGCGGTTTCCGCGTCGAGCACGGATCCAACTCCCACAACGACTTCGTCGCCATACCGTGCGGCAACGTCACTGATAACGGCTAAGGCATTGGGAGTGGTCATTGTGACCTCAATCACATCAACTCCGCCGGCTTTGATTGCCGCTACGACCTCAATTAATTCAGAAGAACTGTTTGCACGAATAATAGCAACAATGCCACATGATTCAATCCGTTGCATCTGCTCCATCTTAGTCATCATTGACCTCCATATAGAGAACATCGGTAAATTTGGTTTTCTGTTGCTGTTTAGTTATTTATGTGCTACAATTTAACTTAATCTTGTGGGTGATGTCGTGTGGTAGTTGCTTAATCCAGTGAGATTCACGCTTCTGACGACAGAACTCGGGCTGATCTAACCTTACACTTAACATTCATACCAGTTTCTTCACGCTTCAAGCCAAAATGGAAGTTGACCAGCTTTTGCCCCATTTCATTGGATTGGGGCTTCTCCTACTATTATCTGCACTTTTCTCCGGATCTGAGACGGCTTTGTGTGCCCTGAATAAGGTACAAATTGAACGTCTCCGCACTGAAAAGAAAAAGAGCAGCTTTGCGATTGTCAACTTTGTCGATGATCCCCGCCGATTATTCATTACCATCCTGCTTGGAAATACCTTCATTAACACCGCCTATGCGACCATCGCTTATTCGCTTCTTCGCCGATTGCTGGCTGCTTACCTTTCGGGAGTCGCCGAATTCGTCATTGGGACAATACTGATCACATTGCCGCTGCTAATTTTCGGGGAGATTACTCCCAAGACGTATGCGATTAAATACGCCGAGACCTTTGCCAGAATTACGGCGCGCCTGCTTTGGGGCTTCTCCTTGCTGATTTCCCCTTTACGCATGGTCCTACGAGGCATCACCAACGTCCTCATCCCATTGTTTGGCGGTAGCCACATTCCCGCGGAAGACCCCGTTACCCCAGAAGATTTCAAGGCAATCGTCAACACGCATGAGGAGGGGGCGTTGCAGGCCGATGAACGCGAAATCTTAGACAACATCCTCGAACTCCGCGATATTGAAGCGAAGGAGATTATGGCGCCGCGGACCGAAATGGTTGCTATCGACACCTCGCTCACGATTCAAGAAGCATTAGATCGAGCGAAGGCGGAAGGTTTTTCTCGCATACCGATTTACCGGAAACAGATCGATAACATCTGCGGTGTTTTCCATGTCAAAGACCTACCGCTTTGGCGGAACATGCCAATTCGAGATCGAACGATCGAGGATTTCCTTGCAACGCGTCACCTGTTACAACAGCCCCACGCGCAGCATACGCTCGTGCGCCCGCCCTTTTTTGTGCTTGAAACCAAAAAAATCGCCAATCTTCTCACAGAACTGGTCCACGAAAAGACCAAAATGGCGATCCTTGTCGATGAGTATGGCGGTGTCTCGGGTATTGTTACCATCGAGGACATT
>JAPUIP010000488.1 GCA_027296925.1 Candidatus Poribacteria bacterium
ATGACATCGTTACTGCCCTCAATCAATGTACCGCTGCCGCCGCAGTGTGCGTCCGCATCGCCCATACGATGTGCGCCCTTCCCGTTAATTATTACGGTGGAACTCCCTTTCGTCGCTGTCCACATATTGGGACCGCAGCAGGCGGCGTGGAGCCCTTTATCCCCGACGCGCACCGCCGGCCGAAAGTTCACCAATACGTCTGGCGAGCCTTGAATCGCCGGGCCAACCGTGGGGTGTGGACAGGCGGGGCAGCCGTGTGCATCTGACGCACATTGTGATTTATCGCCGAGTCTTCCTTGTGATGGCATAAATTAACGCTCTCCCTGGTTATCTATACTTTTTTGGGAATTCACTTTTCCATCGCTTGAATCTTGAATCAGTCTGGATCTCAATACAACGGGTTTATGGCTTCATCAGCCGAATCTTATAAGGCTCCGAGCAATGGTTTTTTCATTTGCTCATCATCAGGCTCGGGACTCCATGAATCCTCATCTTCATCATCGTCAACGAGTTGAATATATGGAAAATCTGCATCAATCTCTTCCAGGCAATCCGCCAGAAAATCTACGGCAGAACTTGCGGCAAACGTCTGCGTCGAACTCCTTGGAGCGAAACGTTCCGTTGAGTGCGGACAGTGAAAGTGCCTGCGAATCAGGTCCATGTAATGGGGATACTTCTCGTCCCATGAACGCTCCCACTCCGAAAGGACGTGAATCATCTGCTGGGCGTAGTAATACGTGGGCAGCATGTACAGTGCAAGTTTCTCGTAATGGTGTTGAAACTTTTTCGCTGCCCATGCGTATTGGACGGCCTGGAAACAGTTTTCAAAACGAAATTGCCTCGGGTCGTCTCTTTCCTGTATCGTTCCACCTCCGGTTGCAAAATACATCATTCTCGACCATGCCTCTTCGCACGCCTTAAAGTGCCGTCGTACTTTACTGGCGAAGGTTTTCATCATCTTCTGGTCTATCTTCAGTTCTTTTTTCGCGTCTCGACCAGAGAGTGGTTCGTCTGACTGAGATGCCTCCTTCGACTCCATGCGCTCCCTGTTGTTCTTCATGTGACTTTCAATTTGGACGGTTGCGCGGGTCGCTTGTGCCGCTTGGCCGCCCACTGCTACGGCAGCAGTCGCTCCGATAGCCACCGGAATCGCTAGACCCGCTGTCAAAACCGACACGACAACACCCGTGGCTGCGACTGCCACGGTAATGGTCAACTTCCCTTTGTCGGCGTTTTTCCACTTTCGCCCCGTTTTGCGTTTGAGCCGTTCAAAAAATGGCTTGTTTTCGATATCATCGTAGACGCGATGAAGTAGCCAAGCAAGATCTGTCTCGCATGTCTTGCAAAGATCATCATGTCCGTTACCTGCTCCGTTAAACATCCAGTTTCTGTCGTTCACTTCCGGCTTTCGCTTTTCTGAACCATGCCCAAAACGATTCACGAGCATATATTTAGGAAACAACACGAACCGCTGATACAGAGACTCTGGTTCAGTTGAATCCTTCGATTCAACTGAATCCTCAGTATCAAGATCTTCCTCTATATCCTGACTTTCATCGTCTTCCCCGGTTGCTTCGAAGTAAGAGTCATAGTACTGCTGCTCAACTTTGTCTTCCTGGGCGTGGGCTGTCAACGGCAGTTCATCCTGCTTTTTCTTGCGTTTAAACAGTGACGCCGCTTGCTTTTTCTTCGAGGGCGTCGTGCGTGTCCCACGAACGTCTTCCTTCGCAAGGGAAAGATCCATCCACGCTGTCAAGGGGTGGCTGGGACGACCTACGCTATCCTGAAAGGAAACGAAGCTTGATGTCTGCCGACGGTTACTATTAGTCGTAGCGTCTACCTCTACTTCTTGGTAACAGAGTTCATGCGCTTCACATGTGCTATGATCCGGACGGGCGCACACAGGGCTGAGAAAGTAAGCGAGGGAGTGCAGCGTGGCCAGAAAGGGTGATGGATAACCCCCTTCCCAGAGAAATTTCCACATTTGCGCCCGCCCACCAACATAAGCGAGCAATTGAAGAATGTGCCATAAATTGCGCTGAACCTTCTCGACATGGTGCATGTAAGAACAGACCTTGTATGCAAAATGCTCAAGCTTATCCTTATCCTTTTTCTTAGTCCCTTTCCCGTGGAAGGGATGCCAGTCTGGGTAGGTCGCACTCTCCGAACTGTTGGGGTTCCAATACGCTTCTCGCAACTCTTCCTCAATGTGATAAGCGACTCGATAGTGCCACGTTGAGTTGCTCAAGTTCTTGCCTCTGCCGCTAATGACAGCGTCGAGGCCCTGCATCACTTGCCGAAAGTTGAGAGTTCGCTCGGCACGATGCGAGGCGCGTGTGTCGCTCACAGCGCTTTCGACTGTACTCCCGCCCCGGCCAGAGGCCTCCGTGACAGAAGCAGCAATCGCACCACCAATGCCACCAAGGACTTCCGCCGAGCCAGAAATACCCATTGCCTCAAATGCTAAACCAATGGTTACACCGACCACTCCGCCAACCGTTTCACTCGAAGCATCCGAAAAGGAAAACAGTTCCTTCCCACGTACCCCAAGCGTGTGTCCCATCTTCCTAAAAAAGCTGCGATCGTTAAAAATCCGCACAACATCCCTGTACATCTCTTCGGCCAGAGGCTGTCCCGCACGCGCGCCTTCCGGTATAAAAGGATTCCCCTCTTCGTTGCTGAAGTCTTCTTGAAAAGACGGTTCTTTCAGTTCATCTTGAAGAAATTGACCGTAGTCCTTAATCAGATTTAGCGCTTCGTCGAAGTTGTAATCGTCCGGGTTCTTCTTGGCGAAGAATTCGTGTGCGTTCATAAAAATGGTCTCCTATCTGTCTGAGTCTAAGCCCGATGCGTTTGGCTAAGGCTATTCCGGGTGGCATCATCAATCTGCCCTGTCTCCTGCAAGCCATTATCAGCCTGGTATCTGCGAAGAGCGTTTTCCGTTCCGGGGCCCAACTCGCCTATGGCATCATCACCACAATCGTATCCTAGATTCATGAGGCTTTTCTGTGCACCGCTTATGCTATCGATGGGGTCAACGGTACCGAGTCGGAATTCGTACGTCTCTCCGGTTTCAAGTTCAACCTTTCCCTGTTTTGCATGCGGATGGATCTGCTCTTTCAGCCAGCCACCTCCGTCGGTTTGACCGTTTCGCTGATCTCCATCAATCGTAAGGATATAGGACACCGAAGACCGTGGTTCTTGATCCGGATCGAGCAACTGAATTTCTAGCGTTTCCGTTAACCCCTTGCGCCGATATTTATGACGCTTTCCAGTTGCTATCGACTCCTCTTTCAACTCCTTGTTTCGGACTTGAACCACATCGCCGGGCAAAAGAACGTTCGGGTCTTTCCGCAATTCCTTCAACTGGGCATTCGCCGGGTCATTCCAGATTGTGTCGAGAAGCAGATTATACTTGTGTGCAACGCTAGAGATGCAGTCCCCTCGCCTGACGGTATACTTACGCATTTCTTAGATGCCTCCTTCCTCAGATGGCTTCCCACATATCCTTATCCAGATCAGGGAAGCAGATCTTGTATCCGTCTTCCTCCTTGAGTCCGGCCACCTTGGCGATTCCCAGCTCATCGGTACGACCCTGAGCAATCTTCCCATCGGGCAATTTCAGCCAGAACCGCTCGCCGGTGACCGGTTTATCTTCCTCGTCGAGCAATTCAATTTCGATGTAGGTTTTCTTCTGTTCTTCTTCGGTCTGCTCCTGTGCTGTTGATTGTTCATCGTCTGGCGGTGATGCGCTTCCTTTTTCCCGGTCGGCGGATTCCCCCTTCGGTTCTTCGTACCAGGGCGCATTCAGGATAGCCGCCTCAACCGGGTCAATCTGAGCGCGTTGGAATTTGTAAGTCACCTCTTTGCCGGGCTTGGCGGTGTCGGCGATTTCTGCCTTCAGCGACGCGGCCGGCGATACGACGCTGCCGCCGCTACCCGACAGCGCGGAACCACCGCTGTTGAGATTCACCATATTGCCTTTGATGAAAATGCCACCTGAGTTGATGGTGATAAAGTTGCCGCCCACCTTGATTGTCAAGCCGGTCATCGCTTCAATGACCACTTGCTTCGCCTTGAGGTAGTAGTTTTGAGTGGTCTGTTCACTGTGGTTCTTCTTGAACTCTTCAATCATGTCCCCCTTCACAACGACCGATTGCGATTTGTCCACTTCGACCGCGCTCTTGCCTTTGATCTTCAAGCTATAGTCCCGTTTAATCTCCTGCGCCTCGTCACGCCCGATGAGGATGTGTTTATCGCGCTCTACCTGCTCACGTGTATCCCGTTTCACGAAGACATGCTGGTCGCGACCAAGCCACGCCCGCCCGTCGTTTTTAATGCGAATATCCATGTCATTTTCGGCGTGTATGAAGATCTGTTCATCGCCCTTCTTGTCATCAAAGCGGATTTCGTTAAACCCCTTCCCGCCCTTCGAGGTGTTTGACTTGATGGTGGACTTGGTTTTTTCGGCGGGGAGTTTGTAGGGCGGTAGGTTATCGCCGTTGTAGACCGACCCGATAATGATCGGCTGGTCGGGATCGCCTTCGATGAAGTTAACCACCACCTCATTTCCGACGCGCGGCAGGAATAGCGAACCCCAGCCGGCACCCGCCCACGCTTGGCCAACGCGCAACCAGCAGGAACTCTTGTCGTCGTACTTTCCGTCCGTATCCCAGTGAAATTGAACTTTCACCCTGCCTTGTGCGTCCGTGTAGATCTCCTCGCCCTTCGGTCCAACGACAATTGCCGTTTGTATCCCCTGAACGATGGGCTTCGGGGTGTTCCGCCGTGGGCGAAAGGCGCTGCGGGTCGGAATGCATTCAAACTCATTTTCGTAGCGCGTTTGAACGTCTTGCGCTACGACCCCGCCCTGCAC
>JAPUIP010000489.1 GCA_027296925.1 Candidatus Poribacteria bacterium
ATGAGACCCCCGACTCCAAGATTAATACCACCGTAGTAGCGCACAACAACGCAGATTACATTTGAGAGTTCCGATGCAATCACGGCGGCTAATATTGGCGGACCCGCAGAGTTTGTCGGTTCACCGGCATCGGTTGCATATTCTCGTTTTTCTCCCCCAAATCCGATACGATATCCGTAGCAGTAGTGCGAGGCATTCGGGTACTTTTCCCGCGCAAGATCTAAGAACACTTTCGACGCTTCTATCGTATCGACCGACGTAGCGAGCCCAATAAACCGGGATTTTTTAACCAGGTGCTTCGATTCAGCAACGCTGACTATCGTTTTATATTCATCCGACATAGCAGTCATCAGGAAATCGGTTGTCGTTCAGACGCCCTGACCGATTGAAAACGAAAACACGGATTCGCCTTGTTCAATTCGGATCTGCTCCCGTTCACCTTCCGTCGGTTTCATCTGCGGCGTATACGCAGCGTTCACATTGATCATGCCAATCCTCAGACCAAGCCCTAGCGTTATTCCCTCCGCTTTCCAGAGGCGAGTCCCAAATTCTGCCTCTTCGGTTTCGAGGATGAGGATTGGATCAAACCGCTCTTCGGTATGACGGAGATAACCAATTCTCCCACCGATAACTCTACGATACCAGATTTCACCGCCGAAATGTGTACGGAAACCGTCATCAAAAGGCGGATTCACATCAAGACTGAACTGCGCATCGACATCTTCATGATGAAATCGATATGCCCCACCCAGAAGGATATCGCGTTTAATGCGATCGGGAATGGAAACCTCAGTGAATGATAACCCATTGCTGAGGTTTCGAATAACCCCGCCGATCCGGAGGTGTTCTCCATATTGTTGAATTACCCCTAAATTATAGGCGTAACCGTGTCCAACATGTTCCTTGTCCTCAACATCCTGCACCTTCGATCGCAGCCACCGGGCGTCGATACCGAGAGACAATTGCCCAAATAATCTGACCGCGTAACCGATGCCGACCGCGAGCTCATTTTCGGGGAAACTATTGGTGGCCTTCCCAAGGTGATCAACGCGACTAAATCGTCCTTCATGCCCATAGGCGAAATCGAAACCGATCGCCCCGCCGGTTCCCAACGGCACGCTATAGTTTACAAACTCAAGCCCAGACGCGCGGAGATCGTACTGCCCGTAATCTTCATACCGTTCGGCTTCATTCAGTCTCGCAATCACCGCAACAGTACGTGGAAATCGCGCAACATGCGTGACGAAACGATTGCTATCGATGAAACTGAGTCCCGCAGGATTACTGTTGAGCGCGTTTGCTCCAGAGATTGAACCGGCAAAGCTGCCGCCCATGCCCTGATGTTCAGCCGCAGTGAGGTTCCGAAGGAAAACGTCCGCCGGTGCACGGAAATCCTCATCCACAACCTGCGAGGACGCCGGATTCAATCCGATGAAAAACCACAATACCACCAAGGTTACGCCAAAACTTCGATTCGCTGATGCCTGCACCAATTTCCCAATTTTCACGTTTCCCAATTTCTTTATCCCCCCAAGAGAATGACATTCGCAACAGCATAGGCTTCGGTGTGGGCCAAAGTCACAAGGGCTTGATACACCCCCATCACATCCGCCTGCCGGCGGGCGCCTCCGGTTAAGACGAGCTCTGGCTTACCCCGCGAGTCGGTCGTGACCTCTACATCGTGCCAACTCATTCCGGCCACTAAGCCCGTCCCAAGCGCTTTGAAAGTCGCTTCTTTCGCCGCAAACCGCGCGGCAAGTCTTTGGTAGCGCATGTCGGTTGAGCCACAATACGCAATTTCACTGGGCGTGTAGGCCCGATTCTCAAATCGCTCGCTCCACCGGGTACACATCGATTTTATGCGCATTACCTCAACAATGTCAATACCGATGCCTACTATCAATGTTCGTACGCTGTGCTTTTGATTCGTTGTGTGCAGACCATCGAATCTTCAGTTTTCAGGAGGGATTAAGCTGTGTGGCGATAGAGTACATCTGTCATCTGGGCAACCCGACGCATTGGCTTCACATCGTGGACGCGAACAACATGCGCCCCATGAGCAATCGCCCAGGCGACCGTCGCAGCCGTGCCTTCCAGCCGCTCATCTGGATCGGGAAGATTGAGAACTTTACCAATGAAAGATTTTCGGGAAGTGCCAATAAGGAGGGGTTTGTCTAAGCACCGAAACTCATCGAGCCGCCGCAATATCTCCAGATTATGTTTCGCAGTTTTACCAAATCCGATACCGGGGTCAATCATTATCTGATCGAGGGAAATCCCCTTCGCTTGCGCATCGTCGATTCGTTGCTGAAAAAAGGTGAGAAGTTCAGCGATTAAATCGCCGCGATAGCGGGGCGAGCCCTGCATTGTGCGGGGCTTACCTTTCATGTGCATGAGGACGACCCCGGCATCCATTTCGGCAACCACACGCGCCATGCCCTCATCTCCGAGCGCGGTAATATCATTAACAATATGCGCGCCCGCTTGAAGCGCCTGATGCGCGACAGCGGATTTGTAAGTATCGATTGAGATGAGCGCCGGGATTTCGTCGGCCAGCTCTTCAATTACCGGTAAGACACGGGCTAACTCTTCATCAACCGAGACCGGCAAAGCTCCCGGGCGCGAAGATTCGCCACCAATATCGATAATATCTGCCCCATCGGCGGACATCTGTTGGGCGTGGGAAATCGCAGAGCCGACATCAAGATACTGCCCGCCATCGGCGAAGGAATCGGGGGTAACGTTGAGGATACCCATAATCAGCGTGCGTTCCCCAAAAGTCAGCGGCTTTCCCCGGCAATTCATCACGAGACCACAGAAATTGAGGGACGTGGACCAAGGATGCCCTCAATCTCGTCTCCAATGAGAGTTTCTCGTTGAAGCAATCCATCGGCAATCTTCTTCAGCCCATCAAGATGCGTTTCAATGAGGTACCTTGCCTTATTGTAGCAATCCGTAATGATGCGATGGACGGCCTCATCAATATCCATCGCCGTCTTCTCGCTATAATCTTGATAGTGGGCAATTTCTTTGCCCAGAAAAACCTGCTCTTCACGCTTGCCGAAGGACAGCGGCCCAAGTTCACTCATCCCCCACTTCGTCACCATCTTACGCGCCATCTCCGTTGCCTGCTCAAAGTCATTCTGCGCGCCTGTCGTGACCTCATCAAAGATGAGTTCCTCGGCAACGCGCCCACCGAGTGCCGTGACGATACCGGCGAGGAGATATTTTTTGCTGAAGTTCCGACGTTCCTGGATGGGCAATGGAATGGAGGCACCGAGCGAGCGCCCACGCGGAATAATGGTCGCTTTGTAGTTGGGGTCATTTTCGGGAATAACGTGCCGCAATAGCGTATGTCCCGCTTCGTGATAGGCGGTGATTCGCTTCTCGTCTTCACTAATGACCAGACTGCGGCGTTCAGGGCCCATCATCACTCGGTCTTTGGCTTCATCAAAGTACGTCATGTCAACAGCGTCTTTGTCCTCTTTGGCGGCAAGTAAAGCGGCCTCGTTCACCATGTTTGCGATGTCTGCTCCTGAAAAGTACGGCGTTGCTTTTGCCAGAACCTCTAAGTCCGCATCTTCGCCCACTTTGATGACTTTTGTGTGCACTTTGAAAATCTCTTCACGGCCCTTTACGTCCGGAAGATCGACGACGATCTGGCGATCGAAACGTCCCGGGCGAAGGAGAGCGGGGTCTAACACATCCGGTCGGTTCGTGGCAGCGATAAGAATCACCCCCTCAGAAGTATCAAAGCCGTCCATCTCAACGAGAAGCTGATTTAAGGTCTGCTCACGTTCGTCATGTCCGCCACCGATGCCGGCACCACGATGCCGCCCGACAGCATCAAGTTCATCGATAAAGATAATACACGGCGAATTCTTTTTTCCAGTCTCGAACAGGTCCCGGACGCGGGAGGCGCCAACGCCAACGAACATCTCTACAAAGTCAGATCCGCTGATATTATAGAATGGAACATTCGCTTCCCCAGCCACGGCTCGCGCCAGCAGCGTTTTTCCTGTCCCCGTCGGTCCCATTAACAGAACCCCTTTGGGAATACGCCCACCCAGACGCTGAAATTTCTTTGGATCTTGCAGGAATTGGATAATTTCTTCGAGCCCCTCTTTTGCTTCATCACATCCAGCAACATCAGCAAAAGTCCTCTGCGGTTGGCTTTCCGAATGGAGCCGCGCACGGCTTTTCCCAAATGACAACGCGCGATTGCCAGTGCCTTGCATCTGCCTCGATATAAAGATCATAATTCCAAGGAAAAGCAGGATCGGCAATACCGTCGTGCCAAAGATCACGATCCATTGCGGCACACGCGATGATGGCTCGATATCATAGGGGATGCCACGCTCCAGCAATTTTTCTTCAAGAGGGTATTCGGAGTAGATATCACGGCTGGTCCGAAACTCCTGAAAAGTCGAGGTCCCCCACCGGCGCGGATCACCTTGAATGGGTTGTTGCGGGTCTCTAAATTTGCCCTTGATCCACTCCTTACCTATGACGATCCCCTCTTCAAATAGATTCTCGCTACTCTCCTGTTGAATGTATCTATGAAATTCAGAGGTTGGAAGCTGATAAACCTTTCCTTTACCAGGGTTGATTAGGTGGTACATGGCATAAACAACCAGTGACGCCATGATAAACCAAACCACCATGCTTTTCGCATTCTTATTCACAGCAATTAACCTCTCTATAATATCCTAAAATTCGGCGTTGAAACCTGAGTGATTTGCAGTTTCTTGACCGTGAAAACAGTACTCATCTAGCTGAACACCGCAGCCGCTCTATTGCTAACCTCAGTTGAAAAAAGTATAACAAATACACACTTGAATATCAACTGAAAGTTGGAGAAGCTGGTACCGTAACACTAGCGCGTTTTCTAGGGTCACCGGCAGGCAGATTCACGAATGATCTGGTTACTCCTTTCAGCATTAGCATGCTAAGTATACCAAACGAAAATGGAGGATGTCAAGTTGCATGGTTTTGGAACGACATCCCTTCGCCTCGCTCAGGCAGAGCGGAGGATGAGCTCTGTAATGTGGGGCAAGCCCCAACCTACGCTGCAACATATCATTGACGAATACAGGGAATACCAAAAAAGTGGGGGAAATGCGCCTTCGCAAGTTATAATACATAATACAATCTCACCCGGACGGAGAAAACGTTGGCTGACTTGCAGCGGCGAACCGATACACTTATCGCTTGCTATCTATTGGTGACCGCCGGTCTGGCACTTCTGTTTCATCAACGACTGTCGCATTGGAAAATGTACGCGGGTGTTCATATTTTGGTGAGTGCGTTCATCTTCTCGTTGCGTTTTGCATCCGGCGGATTGCCGCCGCTTCTTCAAGTTCTGCGTGACTGGTATCCTGTACTGGGATTTCCCTTGCTCTACAAGGAGGTAGAGGTCTTTGCAGGCGCGTTTGGAAATTGGGGGTTGACCGAACCGCTGATACAGCTTGAGACCCGTCTGTTCGGAGGGCACCCTAGCTTCTACCTGAGCGAACGCTTTGCGTGGGTGCCGCTCTCTGAGTACCTGCACTTCTGCTATCTCTTTTACGTGTTACTGCTGCCCACAGTGGGAGGGTACTGGTACTTCACCCGACGGATGACCGCGTTTCGAGAGTTGCTCTTTCTGGTCGGTCTCACCTATTCCATCAGCTATCTGTTCTTCATGCTCAGCCCCGTGGATAGTCCATTCTACCTGTTCGATCCGCCCGGAGAACCGATTGCCGGGCTCGGCGTCGGGGGAGCGATTGTCGGCATTTATCGCGTTTTCAATAAGGTGAAAGATTAAATGCGTAAGAGATCCCATCGCGCTTTACTCATTTCGCTGATTATTCATCTCTGCTTCAGCATTACATTGACGATTGTACTGTATCGCCACGATCAAGAAGCGTTTGAAGACGTTGTGAGTGTGGAGTTCATCAATGAAAAGGAACTTCCCAAGCCACGCCGAAAGTTGCTGAAACCTCCGCCGGCGCAACGCCTTATCGTCCCACGGCAGGTTCGTTCATCGATTGTGCATCGGCCCCAAACCGTGAAATTGGAGGCCGCCGCAAATCCGATTGATGAAACCCTCCGGGTGTCGGAGCGGTCTTTGCTTCACAGTGCGACCACGGATCAACTCAATCCTCAGGACCAACTTCCGGATGTCACCACCGCGGCAGCACGACTCAACAGCCGCGAAACGCAGATTGCAGAATCGGTTTCAACACGCTTTCAAACCGGCGACGGGGACGGTGTAAAGAGTCATCGTCAGCGCGTTAAAGGAGACGGTTCTGGCAGGCTTCACGCGCTGAAATCTACAGGCGCGTCTGACATCGGCATCGTCGACGACCGTCCCGACAAACGCGGCACAGGCCAGGGCAGCGAATCCATTGTAGCAGACAACCCATACGCAGACGCTTTGCGCCGCCTCGCAGATCACATCATCGCGACACGAACGAAAGATAAAGTTGATGTTGTCTTTGTGTTGGATACGAGTGCGAGTATGCAAGATAACATTCAGCAGGTCGCGGAGCACCTGTTCAGCATGACCGATGCGTACGATGAGATTAATCTCGAATACTATCTTGGAATGGCACGGTTCAGTGTGGAACAGGCGGGACAAATTGTTAAGATACGATCGCTCCTGCCGGACGTGGGGATGCTGAGCCATCAGATGAAAAAGGTGCGAATAAGCGGCGACGAACATGCCCTCGACGCGCTGGTGGACACGTTCAATTATATCGAATTTCATTCCGATGCCGAGAAGCATCTGGTGTTGGTAACGGACGAGCCCGCCACAACCCGGTTGAAAACGGGAGACGCCGTTCTGGAGATGCGCGAGAAAGTGATCAGTAACTGTAAGTCACAAGAGATTCACGTCAATGTACTCGGTCATACGGAACGATTTCAAAAACGCCTCGCGACAGAGACCGGCGGGCTATGGCAAGAAATTCCGGGCGGACAAGCAGACTTGAACCTCGCACAAAGTCGGGGTTCGCCGGCGCCACACATACGCGCGGAACCGGTACTCAAGGTGTTTCGGAAGATTACCACAGACATTCGCCGAACCAGCGGCACGTTTCGATTTAGTATCGGTTTGGAGTTACAAAGCGATTTAGACGACAAAGGCAACTTAATCTCGAAAGGGGTGCTCAAGGCATTCAAAAATAACGGTCACCCACTCTCTCAACAGGCAACCCACTCGATTCAAGAGGAAGGCAGCCGGTGGCTGATTCGAGATTATCCTCAGACATATATGATCCGGAAAGAGATGAGCGCGCTACACGTCTACGTGAGCGCTTTCCCTGGGCCTGCTGAATCCTTGCCGCTACAAAATCACGCTGAATTCTCGGCACCGTCGGACCCGCTGGCTTTGCAGGTGGATGCAACCGGAAGGGCAATACCGGTCTCCTTCAGCCGACGCTCCTCGCCGGAGTCCAATCGCGTGATGGCCGATATTGTCATCATGCTCGATTACAGTCGCAGCATGGGGGGAAAATCTCAGGTGCTTGGCCTCGGCATCAGCGAGTTAATTGGAAAATTGAATCTTTTGCCGATCCACTATCAAATCGGGCTCATCCGGTTTGCAGAGGCGAAGGATGCCATCAAAGCCATCGATGGGACCGTTGTCACAGCGATGCCGATCGGTGAAAGCCGAATCCAAAGCCTGATGCAGTTCCCTTTTGGTGGTGACGAACACCTCATTGACGCCATCGTGGAAGGGCTGCCGAAGATTCGCTTTCGCCCCAATGCCAGCCGCTTTCTCCTCGTTCTGACCGATGAACCGAGTACCGGAAGCCATCCGCCGGAGCATGCCATCGAAATATGCCAGTCGCTCGGCGTTCGAGCTTATGTGATTGGTGTTCCCGGAAAAGGAGACTTTCAATGGCAGCTTGCCCAACAGACGAGCGGTCTCTTTTTCCGAATGCCGAACCATCTTTCTAAAACCTATCCAAATCAGTAGCGTTTGAATCCAATTCCTCTTACGTTCCACCTATTGGGGGGACAAATCATGAAACCCGTCAGGTTTGGTATTTTCTTCTGGATCGCCATGATGGTGATGGCTCAGTATGGCTGTCTTTCAACAGGTACACAAAAGCAGGTGGAAAAACTCATCGAGGAAAAAGACTATCACGGGGCGGTTGACACATACCAGGCGCTCATCGATTCCAAGCCGGGAACACCGAAAGCTCGTCAAGCCCAATTGGGCATCGCCGGCTTATATATCGAAGCACTGAATAGCCCCGAACAGGGCGTTCAGGTGTATCGAGACCTAATCGCGGCGGCGCCCAACAGCGAGGAAGCCGTCGAAGCCCATTGGCGCGTAGGGCTCTACTATTTCAAAAGCGCGGATTATCACTCGGCACAGCAATCGTTTGATACAATTGTCAATCAATTTCCGAGCCTTGAAAAAAGTCATAACGCCCAACTCATGCTGGCGAAGAGCTATGAGGAATCCAAGAACTACAAGAAAGCAGTAGAAATCTACGACAATGTTGCACACCGCCACCCAGAGGGCAAGCGTGCTGCCCAGGCGCTCGTCAACAGAGCGAAAATTCAGAGGAAGTATCTGAAAGATGAAATCCAGGCGAAGCGCACCTACCAAACGCTTGTTAAGCGATATGGAAAAGTCAAAGGTACTGAAGAGGCAATCGCCGAAGCAAAACAAGAACTTCGACTCATGGGGGCAAGCATTCCCCAACCGGATGATCCGCTGGCATCACCTCACGATCGTGCATTGGAACGCCAACGGAAGCGCCGTGAACGAGATCGACCGCGAGATAGCTTCGAGCGCAACCTGGAAACGGATGACTCCGATTCCGGCTTCGGCGTGAGTGCTCAAGAGATCATGAGGCATTTTCGGGGAGGCGGCCAAACCGGCCCATCGGGCGGCATTCAGACTGACGAAGAAGGAACGTACTACGATGCGATGCTGATGATTGCCAATTCTATCTTCCAAAGTGAAAACTATCGCGATTCGGGGGCGTTGTACTACCGGTCAATCGAGCTTGCAAAACAGGATGAAGCGCGGATAGATCCGTATGACCATCTGCGGCTATCCATTTGCTATCGCAAGCTCGGGCTGCATCAGCGTGCCAGGGAAGTGCTAAAAACAGCCGTAAGAAAAGACAGACAGGTGCTCGAAGCTGTCATCACAACGGGGACAAATCAATACGCCGACGGAAACTACGAAAAAGCGATTGAAACTTATAACTCCGTCGTGGGATTGAATCGATCTAAAGACCCGGAGCTCTACTGGAAACTGGGGTTGGTCTACAAAAAGATGGGGGACCCGCACATGGCGGTTGAGTCCTTTGAACGTGCCGTTGTTGCCAAAGCGGACTACACCGACGCCCTCCAGAGTCTTGCCGAAGTGCTTTACTATCAATTGAAAGATGAGGCGAGGGCTGGCGTTTTCCAAGATCTTGTCGATGCGAAAGGGGAAACTTACGCAAGTCAGAAGGAACTGGGAGACCTCCATTATAAATATGGCAGCTATGCTCGGGCAAAATCAAAGTACGAAATCGCTGCACGCCTTGCGCAACTGGAAAAGAAGGATACCACGAGCAATGTTAAGAAGCGTGTACTTGATAGTCAGATTGTCCACACCAGCGTGCATGCAGCGATGGCTGCCTACAAAAACCAAATGGAAGATCAGGCACAAGCGCTTATCGATGCCCTCGCTGCCGAATATCCCGAACACCCGTTAATACCGTATGGGCGGGGGCAACTCGCCCTCCTCAAGGGCGATGCCGATACCGC
>JAPUIP010000049.1 GCA_027296925.1 Candidatus Poribacteria bacterium
GCAGTCAGGCAAGTGACCTCACTCGAACCGTACTTGACCTGGTGGACCGTAATTCCGTTCCCGTTGAGAAAATTATCGCTGACCTGCAAGCCGGTTCTGCGAATTTTCGCCAAACGTCTCAGCAATTGGATCAAAGTCTAACCGAGTTGAAGGATGAGCTTTCAGATTTGATCGCCCAGAGCCGGAATACGATTGAGGCGGAAACCCCGAAAGTTGATCGGTTGCTGGAAAATCTCACCCATGCGACGCAGGATTTGGATGGGTTGCGCGATAATCTGACTCAGTTTCTTGACAAGTTGCAATATGGCGAGGGCAGCGTTGCGCAGTTGCTAAATAAACCTGAGACGCTCAATGAAGTGAAAGCGACGTTAAGAACAGCCGACGAAACCATGCTTGCGATTCGGGACCTATCCCGGTCATTGAATCAGCGATCTGAACGGTTCAAGCTGCCCAATTTGGCTTGGGATTATGAACTCCGCTATTTAAGCCTTGAGGAGAGCCTGCACAACGAGTTGGCTTTTTTGCTCTTACCAACGCCGAACCAACGATACCGATTTGGGCTGGGCGTTCGTCACGAAGATGTGGAGTTTGAATTCCAGTACGGCTATGACTTTACGGACTATCTGCGTGCGCGTCTAGGGTTCATGCGGTCGAAGGTTGGGGTGGGAGTGGATGTGTGGTTGCTCTCCAGGAAGCTTGGTGTTACCGTTGAGGAAACTCGCCTGACCAGCGACGACCCGGAACTCAGTGTAGAAATCGCATGGCGGTTTTTGCCTTACGGGCACATCATTATCGGTGCTGAGAATTTGACCGATGATATTCGCTATACGGCAGGTTTTCGCGTGTCGTCAGGGAATTGGTAAGCGGAAAACAGAGACGCAAGTGCTTGCGTACCGATCCACTGCGGCTGTATGTGAATCCGTGAATCTCTGAAAAAATGGCAAAAGAACATCGGCAGTTTGTTTGTCAAGGATGCGGTTATTCCTCCATAAAATGGCTCGGGCGTTGTCCGGAATGTGAGCAGTGGAATACCTTCGCTGAGGAAATTGAGGAGGTAGCCTCTGCGCAGCATTGGCTCACCGGACAGTCCGCAGGCAAACCGGAGCCCATCACGCAGATCACCGCCAGCGAGTCAGATCGGCTATTAACGGGCATCGGGGAATTTGATCGGGTGCTCGGTGGCGGATTCGTGCCGGGGTCTGTTGTCTTGATTGGTGGCGATCCGGGGATTGGCAAATCGACAATACTGTTGCAAGCAAGTGATGCGTTGAGTCGTATTTATGGGACGGTGCTGTATGTGTCAGGTGAAGAGTCTGTCACCCAAACGAAGCTGCGGGCGGATCGGCTTGGCATCACCTCCGATTCGCTGTACGTGCTGTGTGAAAATAACCTGGATCTAATCGAGGCGCATATCACACGGCTCAATCCCTATGTCGTTATCATTGACTCGATTCAAACCGCATATCTTCCCGGGTTACAGTCTGCTCCCGGCAGCGTCACCCAAGTGCGTGAAAGTGCGGCTCAATTCGTGGTCATCGCGAAAAGCAAAAACATCCCGATCATCCTTGTTGGGCATGTGACCAAGGAAGGGAATTTGGCGGGTCCCCGAATTCTCGAGCATATGGTCGATACGGTGCTCTATTTTGAGGGGGAACGGCAGCACGTTTACCGCGTTCTGCGTGCGGTCAAAAACCGATTTGGTTCAACAAACGAAATCGGGATCTTCGAGATGTTAAGCCACGGTTTGGCTGAAGTCAAAAATCCGTCAGAACTGTTCATTAGTGAGCGACAGGAAAATACCGCGGGGTCGGTCGTGGTGTCGAGTATTGAAGGCACACGTCCTCTGCTGCTAGAACTTCAAGCTCTGGTGGCTCCGGCAATCTTCGGCATTCCCCGCAATATGGCGACTGGGGTGGATCGCTACCGAATCGCATTGCTCATCGCAGTGCTGCATAAACGAGTGGGGCTCGATATTAGCGATTCGGATGTGTTTGTCAATATCACCGGTGGCATGCGCATTGATGAACCGGGCATTGACCTCGGCACTATCATTGCCATTACATCGAGTCACCGAGATATAGCCATTGACCCACGCACCGTTATTATCGGGGAGGTCGGCTTGGGTGGGGAGGTCCGTGCGGTGACGCAGATCGAGAAACGTCTACTCGAAGCCGCAAAGTTAGGTTTTAATCGTGCAATTTTTCCAGAATCTAACCGCAAGGGTCTGGAATTGAAGGAAGAAATTGAACTGATTGGTGTGGAAGATCTTTATGGTGCGTTAAGCGCGTTGCTTTGACCATGAATGGCTGTGTCTGTAAAGCCCATAGACCCTAAATGAAAGGGGGTGGCCTGGGTGCAAGTTTGGATTATCCGTGTCTCTTTTACGTTGTTTGGTGCCGTTCTGGGAAGTACTATTGGTGGTTTCATAGGAGGTGCTATCGGTTTTATTGTTACAATCATTTTGGCGGGTATTGAATCGTCGATTCCGCGTCCACTACTCCGAGATCTTTTCGCTTGCTTCGTTGGGCTGACGTTCGGTTTGATGGTAGCCAGTTTAGTTATTTATATTGTCTCTCAAGCAACTGATGTCATTAACCCAAAGTTGGCGGCAAGTATTGTACTTCCATTTGCTTATGCGGGTACGATGATCGTCTATCGGAGGCGAGAGGTGTTTGCCCTGTTCTCTCTAACGACGCATGGCTTACAATCCAAGTCTCCAACCTTTAAGATCCTCGATACAAGCGTTATTATCGATGGGCGGATTTTGGATATCTGCCAAACTGGCTTCATCGATGGGATTGTCTTGATTCCCCAATTCGTCTTAAATGAGTTGCAACACATTGCAGATTCTTCCGAGCTGCTTCGCCGGAATAAGGGGCGACGCGGCTTCGAGATTCTACGTTTGATGCAGAGTAATCCCGACATCGATGTTGAGGTTACAGAAGAGGATTTTTCCGAAGTGCCGGAAGTTGATGCCAAGTTGATTCACCTCGCTCAAAAAACTGGGGGGAAAATCATCACGAATGACTTCAACTTGAACAAAGTGGCTGAACTTCAGGGTGTGACTGTACTTAACATTAATGAGCTCGCGAATTCGGTTCGGCCAGTTGTTGTTGCTGGCGAGGTGATTCAGGTACGTGTGCTGAGAGAAGGAAAAGAACCGAATCAGGGCGTGGGTTATCTCGATGACGGGACGATGGTCATTGTTGAGTACGGGAGGCAATACGTCGGTCAGACGATCGAAGTTGTTGTCACCCAAACATTGCAAACCACCGCCGGTCGGATGATTTTTACCCGTGCGAAGAGCGATGAAGTGGACAGTGATGAACCGGAAGACGTGCGTTCTTATTCCCGCGGCTGGCAGCGGAAGCCGAATGGCGCATCTTCGTATTAAGAAGCCGTATCTCCAACTTTTGGATAAACCGGTGCTCTCGCGCACCATCGACGCCTTCGATCGAAGTCCTATCGTTGATGCGATCTATGTGATTGTTGGTGAAGGCGATTTCGAGGTGTGCCGATCTGTGGCAATCGCGCCTTACGGTTTTCAAAAGGTTGCGGATCTTGTTTCCGGCGGAGAAACACGCCAAGATTCTGTTTTCAACGGATTGCAAGCGCTGCCAGACGATACGGATTTCGTCATGGTTCATGATGGCGTTCGTCCGTTTGTCACCGATGAGATGATTTTCGCTTGTCTTGAAGCGGCCGACGATTGGGGGGCAGCGGTCGCCGCCGTGCCTGTCAAAGATACCATTAAGGTCGCAAATGATGACGGGTTTGTTGTCGAGACGCCGAAGCGGAGCCAGCTTTGGGCAATACAGACGCCGCAGGTGTTTCGCAAAGCTCTGCTCGTCGAAGCCCATCAGCGCGCTCGACAAAAGCAGATTCGAGTGACCGATGACGCTGCACTTGTTGAGCAACTCGGCTTCAAAGTGAAACTGGTCATGGGTAGCTACCGCAACTTGAAGATCACCACGCCGGAGGATCTCATCGTTGCTGAAGCGCTCCTAAAACATCATGCGTGATGCGTATGGCGCGAGCAGCCTTACGTCATACGTGACATACCGTCAGCCTGTTATGCGCGTAGGAATTGGCTACGACGTTCACCGATTAGTGGGCGCTCGGAAATTAATCTTAGGGGGTGTCGAAATTCCGCATGAGCTGGGATTGCTTGGGCACTCTGATGCCGATGTGTTGACCCACGCGATTTGTGATGCCATCCTGGGCGCAGCGGGGCTGGGGGATATTGGTCAGCATTTTCCCGACACCGACCCCGCCTATGCCGGCATTGACAGTCTCGTTCTGCTAGATCGAGTTCAGGCGTTGATTTCTGCGGATTACGCGATTCAAAATGTGGACAGCACTGTCGTTGCACAGCGTCCAAAGCTTGCACCGTACATTTCGCGAATGCGCCAGCGTCTCGCCGCAACGTTAGACATTTCAATCCATCAGATTAACGTGAAAGCAACAACATCGGAAGGGCTCGGTTTCATCGGCAAAGAGAAAGCGATTGCTGCCCAGGCAATCGTCTGCCTGGTTGAAACAAGGTAGATCTCATGTTAGGCGTGCGCTCTTTGCCAAATGCCGGAACTATGATATTTCTTCACGCCATTCGATTCCATGTCACTCATTTATAGAGAATCCGCAATCAGAAGGAAAAACTGATGGCATTAAGGATTTATAATTCCCTCACGCGGCAGTTGGAAGAATTTGTACCGTTGCATGAGGGAAAAGTGTTAATGTACAGTTGCGGGCCAACTGTCTACGATTACTTCCATATCGGCAATGCCCGCACGTTTTTGGTTTCTGACATTGTTCGTCGCTATCTCGAATATAAGGGATATGCCGTCAAACTGGTTCAGAATCTAACGGATATTGATGACAAGATTATCAAT
>JAPUIP010000490.1 GCA_027296925.1 Candidatus Poribacteria bacterium
ACCTCGCTCTGGTTACCGAATACCTCACAAAGCAAGGGCTGTTTGGCATGCCAAAAGCAGGCGATGTTGAGTATTCGGACGTACTGACGATTGACCTCGACGCGATTGTGCCGAGTATCGCCGGTCCCAAGCGACCGCAAGATCGGATTGAGATCTCAGCCGTCAAAGAGACTTTTCCCAACCTGTTGACCGCACCGCTCACCGAGGGCGGCTATGCACTTCCTCAGGCGGAAGTCGATCAGCGACGCCATAAGCACGAAGCGGAAAAAACTCTTACGCACGGCGACATCGTGATTGCTGCGATTACAAGCTGTACCAACACCAGTAATCCCTCGGTGATGATCGGTGCTGGCCTTGTCGCGAAGAAAGCCGTCGAGCATGGTCTCAACGTGCCTGATTACGTCAAGACCAGCCTCGCTCCCGGCTCCAGAGTCGTCACGGAGTATCTGCGAGAGACCGGGCTGCTACGCTATCTAGAGAAGTTAGGGTTCAATGTTGTTGGATACGGTTGCACAACCTGCATCGGGAATAGCGGTCCTTTGAACGACGAGATCCAACAGGCAATCGAAGCGGGGAATCTTGTCACCGTGAGTGTTCTCAGCGGCAATCGAAATTTTGAGGCGCGGATTCACCGCGATATCAAAGCGAGTTTCCTGATGTCTCCGCCGCTGGTTGTTTCGTACGCCCTCGCCGGACGAATTGATGTCGATTTGACGAACGAACCACTGGGCTATAACGATGCTAACGAGCCGGTCTATTTGAAAGATGTGTGGCCCACGCGGGCTGAGATTACCGATCTGATCAGCCAATCGCTGGATGCCAGCATATTCAGACGCCTATACACCGAGGTTGCGGGGCAGAGCCCGGAATGGGATGCGTTGGACATCCCCACAGGTGAGCTTTACCGCTGGACCGAGGAGAGCACTTACATCCAGAAACCTCCTTTCTTTGAAGCGTTCAAATTAGAACCGGATCCAATTACAGACATTCAGGGCGCAAGGGTGCTCGCCATTCTGGGAGATTCCGTCACAACAGACCACATCTCTCCCGCCGGCGCGATTGGCGTAGACAGCCCGTCAGGACAGTATCTGATCAGCCGGGGCGTTGAGAGAAAGGACTTCAACACCTATGGTTCACGGCGCGGCAACGACCGGGTGATGAGTCGCGGGACGTTTGCCAATAACCGCGTCAAGAACTTGATGCTCCCCGGCGTTGAAGGCGGCTATACCCTCACATATCCTGCCGGCGAACAGACGACCATTTATGAGGCTGCCCAATACTATGCTGAACAGGGGACGCCGCTCGTGGTCTTCGCAGGTAAGGAGTACGGTTCCGGTAGCTCTCGCGATTGGGCGGCGAAGGGACCAAAGCTGCTCGGTGTAAAAGCTGTCGTTGCCGAACGTTATGAACGAATTCACCGCAGCAACCTGATTGGCATGGGGATTTTACCGTTGCAGTTTAGGGACGGTGAAAGTGCCCAGTCGCTGAACCTGAAGGGGAGTGAGGTTATCAACATCATCGGTGTGGCGGACGACCTGCAACCGGGACAAACCGCTACGATGGAGTGGGTGGACGAATCGGGAGCGACGCAAACAACGGAAGTGCTGGTTCGGATTGACGCGCCCATTGAAGTTGAATACTACAAGCACGGCGGCATCCTCGATTACGTCATCCGGAATTTGATGGCCGAGTAATGCGTTGTCAGAATAATATCGACTTTGGTTTTACAGGAGTCATAGGAGCATCTTTATTGCAATCGCAATTCTGCTGAAATAAAGTCCGACGCGAAGTCACGTTCATAAATGCGGCCGTAGTCGATCCGAAACCATTTCCAATCCAATCCCAACCCGAAAGTCCAATCTCCATCGGATCGCCCACCCCGTGCGCGGAGGAAGGTGGTGGCTTTCCATTCGACCCCGAGGTGAAGGTCCGCGTCGGCAGGGCGGGTTCGAGGCAAGGCGAGGTCGGTGCCGAATAACAGGTTCCGCCACTCATAAGCCACGCCAAACGTCAACCAACGGATACCGCGTTGATCTGGCAGATGTTGTGCCAGCAGTCCGAACTTCAGTGCAGGCCGCGGTTTGACCAGCAGCGCAAGGTCGTAGGAGGGAGAGGTCCCGAAAAACTGGTAATGATCGCTAGGGTGTTTGCGTTTGAACTTGAGGCTGGCGCCAATTGCGACATACGCGCCGATTTGGCGTGCAAGCGAAAAGTAGTTAAAATCTGGCGTCCCAGAGTCAACGCCAAGCGCAATCTTGTTCCCCCAGAATAGACCGTAGCCACGATAGGCATAGCCAATTCCTTTGGGGTCGAAGGCATAGTCGGATCGGTCGTGGAACTTGTTGACGCCAAAGAGCTTGACCCCTTGCCACTGAATCAGTCCGGCGGGATTCCAGAATCCAGCGGTTGCGTCGTCAGCGATGGCTGTAAACGCATTGCCCATTCCCACCGCCCTTGCCCCAACATAGAGTGGGCGCGCTTGTTCAAACGGAAACACCGCTGACAAGTCGGCGGGCACGGCCAGACAAACTCCAATGAGCGCCGTTGCGGCAAACATAAGACGTAAAATGTGAGACGTGAAACGTAATGCGCGATATGTGCGTAGCCCCCGCACGAATGCACTCATTTGCTGTTGACGAGTTTGCCCATTTTCTCTTCCAGCCGATTTTCTGCCGCTGTCAACACATCTTCAACGGTGATGTCCTTCATGCTCTTCCGAGCGATTAGTGTGTGTTGGGGCCAGATCGGCCCCCACTGTAGCGGGTTCGACGCGCCAAATAGCGCAACAGTTGGTGTTTTGACGGCTACGCTCATGTGCATGGGGCCGGTATCGTTGCTGATGAAGAGGTTACATTTTTGGATCACCGCTCCAAGCTGCATCGGCGTCGTTCCCGTGACGATGATCGGCTTGCTCGACATCAGATTGGCGACTTTGTGCGGTAGCGTTTTTTCCCAACCCCCTGCCGTGATCAAGATCTGGGCGCCGTATTTTCGGTGAAGCCAGTCTCCAACCTTAGCAAATCCCATCTTTGACCAGCGACGGTAGGTTGACCCCGCCCCAGGGTTCAGCCCGATCAGCGGTCGATCCGGAGAAACGCCGGCGTTTACGAGGAAAACATCTGCCCACTTTCGCGCCGCTTCATCCACAAACATCTCCGGTTCGTCGGTATCCGGTTCAATACCGAGTCCACGCACAACATCGAGGTATCTTGCGGTTTCGTGTTGCGCCGGGTTATTCGGCACGGCAACATGCAACAACCTTTTTCGGCCGGAATTCGTCTCAAAACCAACACGAAAAGGGATGCGCGCCAGAAATGTATGCAACACGAGGCGAAACGTTGGTTGCAGCACAACCGCCATTTGAAATGACCGCTTCGCCATGCCGTAGATCAGTTTCGGTACAGATTTTTCGTAGGAAATCACTTCGTCCAGATTCGGATTGGCGGAGACGAGTTCCTCGCGTGTGGGGGCGACCATGTAGGCGATGTGTGCTTCTGGAAAGCGTTTCCGCAACGCCCGAATGACAGGCGTCGTCAGGAGGGTCTCGCCCAGTGGCCCCATACGCAGAATCAGAATGCGCTGAATCTGATCGAGCTCGGAGCGAATATTCATTGGAAGTCTTCTGCAATGCGATGCATGAGGCGTCAACCGTAAGTTCAAACACCACCCAAAAGAGAAGTGACCTGATCAGGCAGCGGCGCGGATATTCGCGCGTGTCTCTCCAACCTCGAAGCAGGCAAACTGATTGCCCCGCATGAGGCGCGTCGCGATTTGCATCGCCTGTTTTTCGTTCATGTAGCCGTCCGTGATTTCGGATTCCAGGGCGCGGCGGATTTCGTTACGCGCCTGGATGGCATAAGCCATCGAGCTTGTCGGCCAGCCCGTGTCCCCACCAAACGCGAACAGCTTATTCGACGGCACCGCATGCAGGAACCGGCGCAAAAAGTCACGGGAACTATACGGATCAATGCTCCACGCCCAACAGAGGTCTACCCAGATGTTGCGATAGTGCTTCGCCAGCGCGACGAGTTCATCATTATACGGATAGGCGATATGCATCAGGACAAATTTGGCGTCGAGATAGCGCGCGAAAAGTGCACACATATTGCCGGCGGGGATGCGACTCACGGGCATTCGGTCATTTCCGGCGTAATAGCCCGTATGAATCTTGAACGGGAGGTTGTGTTCGATTGACAGCTCCGTCCCACGCGCCCAACACCAATCCCCCAAGCAGAGGCGAGTCTCGACGGGAATTTCCTCTGCAGGCTTGCTCAATACCGTTTCGAGTGCAGTGGACGCTTCCGCGTCGCTCCGTTCGATCCAATTGAGGGTTCGATTATAAGCGTGCTGTGCTTTCACCGCAATGGCACACGGGGCATATTTGGCGAAAATCGCTTCCATTCCCGCTTGAAGCGTCGCGAGCTCTTTCACTTCAACGCCGGTTTCGGCATGGATTTGCTGCGGGTCAACCTGCCCATTGCAGAATCCCGCCCATGAGAGATCATAGAGAAAGAAGTCCAGCCCGGAGTGATCCGGTAAGCAGGGCCAACAGAAGTCATCGGTTTGGACATGGTCAAGATTCGCGACATCGTGCAGTAACCGATAACGTTCACCGGGCTTGCGTAGCGTCTTAATTTTTTCTTGTGCCGCGGTGAGGCTTTCCCCGGCGAGTTCGTCAATGTCATAGACATGTTTGGCGATTAGGCGTACCGCCTCGCCGTATCCCGTGAACTGCGTCGCTTCCCACGCCGCTCGGATGCCCTCGAAACGCCCAGCGATATCCGGGTCTGAAGCGTCTATTAGACGTTTCATCGCTTCCGGTGATGCCCCAGCCGTGTTCAGGTCTGCGGGAACATAATTTCCAAACAGGTCTTGTAGAATGTCCGGGCCGTTCTCCAGCCATTCCGGTTCCTTGCGCAAGTGTTCATGAGTATCAACCAAAGGTGTCTCTTGAATATGGTGTGCCAAATCTGTCGGCATATTCCTATCCTTTCTTGTCGTTGGAACGTGTACTTATCAAGGTTCGTTTGAATCGTCGTATAACGCCAATCTCTGACTTGAAAACTGGTATTAGTTTACCAGAGTTTGGATTTTCACTCAATCATTTTCTGCATCTGGGAGTTCAAGTGATGTTCGATAAATCTTTTCTGCCTGACGCGCTCTTTGAATTTGTCATCATTTCTGATTCGCACTACATGCTCGATCCGGGAGACGGCCCCCTTGAATTTGAGAACAGACGAAAGCAACCTGTCCGGAGGGGAGTCGTTCTACACATGGCGGCAGCACTCTCACCCACCTTCGTGGTCCACAACGGGGATATGATTCAGGAATATCCGGATGAGCTCCAGCGATTTCGCAGAGCCATCGATGAGTCACTCGCACAGATGCAACAGAGCGGCCTCGCTCCCCATTACGTCGCCGGAAATCAGGACATCGGCGACGAGCCCGATCCGACCATGCCCGCTCCCCATGTCAGCCGGGAGTCCCTAGAACTGTATCACCAGAAATATGGCAGGTCATGGTACAGCTTCGATCAGGCGGACTGTCATTTTGTCCTCCTCAATTCGCAGATTATGAACGGTTCGCTGGAGGAGGCAGTGGAGCAACAAGCGTGGGTGGAAAGGGATCTGGCAGACAACGCGAAAAAGCGCATCTTTGTCTTTCTGCACTTACCGCCTTACCTGTTCGATGAAAGCGATCCGTCCATGGGCTGCTACGACAATCTCGCCAATCCCGCTAGAAGTTGGCTGCTTTCGCTGGTACGTCGCTACAAGGTCGAGATGCTTTTCGCCGGGCACGTTCACTTTTCCTTTTTGGATTATGTGGATGAGACGCGATACCTGATTTTGGCATCACCCGTTTTTACACGCCCTGGATTTGCACATCTTTTTACGGGTTCACCGCCACCGCAGCGTGGACGGGAAGATGTTCCGAAGTTTGGATTTTATCTGATGCGGGTGCGGTCGGACAACACTGATGTTCATTTTATCCGAACTTATGGGGCGGAAAAGGTTACGCGAGATGATCGAGAGAAATCTGCCCGATTGATCACTCGGGTGAGTGGAACGCTGCCCCAGTCGCCCTTAGGCATCACGCTGAGCCATCCCCTGGCAACGGTCGCCGAAATTCCGCGTGCCTGGCCGTCTGTGGTGCGGGAGAAGGTGAGGAATGATTATCCACTGCTCTCCTGCATGGAAATGGGGGTTGGGCAGGTGCGTGCGCCATTGACAGATTTCCAGGATGCCTTTCAGAGGAGGCGTTTGGAGCTCTTGCGCAAAGGAGGCGTCAAATTACAGGCGGTCGCTATTCTTTCCGATGAGGTTGATGTTTTGAAAGAGATGCGGAAATGCCACACCCGGGTCGATGGTCTGGAGCTCCAAATGGCAGGAACGCTCTGTCCTTCGGCAGAATGTATCGCGCTTATAAAAGCGGTACAGAGGCAGTTTGATTTGCGCGTCAGCGTGTCGTCTATTGTTTCCAGGGAGGCAAAGTCGGGGAAACAGTTCCCTCGTTCGCGTTTGGGGTATACATATCGAGAGCTTTCCTTGCTCAATGAATCGCTTGCGGAAAGCGATGTAAAAATCGATCGAGCCATCTGCAAGCTGAGCAACGACCAACCGCTGTGGGATCAGATCTGGGAGATGGCGCAGACGCCTCCATTCAGCCACATTCCTCACATCGATTTCACGCTCGAATTTTCCTCGACGGATGACCCGACGAACGCAAACTTGGCTGCGGAGGCAATGTTTGCGATGATACTGATGCCAGCGAGCTGCCTCTATGTTGAGCCCCTCATCGATTTTGATCGGACGATGGATGTGACTCACGGCCTCCTGGATACACTTTGCAATCCCCGCCCTGCCAGTCAAGTGCTGCAATCCGTGAACACCATTTTGTACAGCCAACCGCTGAACATGGCAAAGTCCCAATCGTGCTTCAAGCAGATCGGTGACGTGAGGGTATCGCAGATTACAACTGACAGTTCAATCTACACCCTGTTATCGGTTCAGCCCTCGGAGGCGCGCAACAAAATAGAGACGGGTATGGAAGATCTACTGGAGGTAGGAGAGGGCGAAGAATTGAAGATTTATCTATTGGCCGAGCTCATCAGTCGCAGCGTAAGCTGGGGTGAGGCGAAAAGCATGATTCCGTCAGCGCTTCTGCAGGGACCGGTGTTAATCGTTCAAGCGAGACCGAAAAACTGAGCTGCCTTGACATAATGACCCCGGCATCTATTTGACCATTACATCTTTTGGAGGTAAGCAAATGAAAAGCGTAAATGTGAAGTGCATGATTTGCATTGCAGTATTCGCGTTGACCATTATGAACCCGGCTGAGAGCTTTAGGACG
>JAPUIP010000491.1 GCA_027296925.1 Candidatus Poribacteria bacterium
AGGCATTGTCCGGCATCACCGACATTCAATCCGATCCACTCACCGGTCGGCCGACCATGCTGAAAACTCCAGTCGCGGACTCGACAACAGCGATTTACGCCGCGCAGGCGGTTTCCGCCGCGCTGTTTGCGCGCGAACGCACAGGCCTCGGCCAACACGTTCGCCTATCAATGCTGGACACCATGATCTCCTACATCTGGCCTGAGGGGATGACCCCCTTCACCGCCGTGACGAGCGAGCCTCCTGCCCAAAACGTGGGTGCTCGCGACATGATATTCCAGACCAGAGATGGCTACATCACGATCGCGGTACTCTCAGATGCTGAATGGCATGGACTGTGCGCGGTGTTGGAAAAACCGGAATGGGAGAGCGACCCGCGCTACGCAACGGTCGCTGCCCGGGTCGAAAATCGCGATCAACGCTTGCAAGCGATTGAAACCGCCACCCGCGATCGTGGCACGTCGGAAATCCTCAAGGCTCTCGACGCCGCCGATGTTCCATGCGCCCCGGTCTTGACCCGCCAGCAAATGCTTGACGATCCGCAGGTTCGCGCAAATGCAATCATTGGCGAAATTGATCAGCCCGCAATGGGCCCTATCCGCCAGGCGCGTCACGCCGCCCGATTTGATGCAACACCTATAGGGGCAATGAGGCCAGCTCCGCTTCTGGGCGAGCATACAGAGATCGTGATGGCTGAACTGGGATACGGCGATGAAGCCATATCTGATTTACGCGCGCAGAACGTGTTCGGCAGAAAAAGCACGGGCAAATCGGCTTAGAATTACTTTGTCCCGGGAGGTACGCACGGCCCAGTAGTCAACGACGCGGCCAAGTCCGATAATCCGACGACGGCGGAACCTCACCATCGACGGTTCGCTACATCAACAGAGTAACCTGCTGGAGACTTGAAATGGATTGGCAAGATATTGACTGGGACGACGAAAATGCAAGGGTCGCCGACCACTTCCGCGTGCACGAGGTGCTCTTCCTCCCGTCATGGCGCATGTACCACACGCCGAACGACGACGAAAAAGCCGAAGCGGCCAAAGCTGCCGAAGCTATGGAGGAGATCCGAAAGTTCGTCAACGCCCCCGTTACGGTGCACTGCTGGATGCGCCCGACGGAGGTCAATGCGCCCGATTCCCGGCACGACGGCGAGAACTACAATCTCTTTGTCGGCTCGCGATCAAAGCGTTCGGCACACATATTCGGACGCGCCGTCGATTTCCACGTCGCCGGCAACACCGGTCCGGACGGTTGCCACGCGATCCGCCAAGCCTTACTACCGCAACTCGAAGAGTGGGGTATTCGTATGGAGAACAATCACGGCGGCTGGATCCACATCGATACGAATCCGGTAGGTCACAAGCGCTTCTTCACGCCATAGTCCGCAATTGCTTGGATGCGCGAGGTTGACGTTGGAATGGTTGATTGCACGGCAGTTCCACTGCCGTCCTTGACCATTCCTGCCAATTTGTGGTCCATTTTCCCCTCATCACCGTTGGTGGCGGCCCAGGTATCCGGCCATTCATTCGTGCAGAGGCGCGTTGACAATGGATGATCAAAATCCCGGCCGAAACCTGTCGGAACCGTCTTTATCCCATGAGAAGGAACGGCTACAGAACCTTGAACTCGACTATCAGCTTCTAGAGCTGCACAACAGGCATCTGGAAAAATCCATTCTCGCAATATCGGATTCTCCATACTGGAAACTGACCGCCCCCCTCCGCAAAGCCGCCGCACACCTATTGAGCTATAAACACTGGTTGGGAAGAAGGCTCGATGAATACGCATTCGGCCGGTTCCTGCTCCATCTCAAGAACCGGCGCTATGGGCCGCAAGAAAATCCTGCTCTTGATGTCAAGGGTGTAAAGGAAAAGTACGATCACCGTGCTCGTCACAATTTTCAGGACTTTCTGGCGCTGGACAGAGCACTCGTATTTCCACGAACACGCTCGCCGCAGGTCTCCATCATTCTGGTTTTTTATAACAAGGCACCTCTAAGTTTGTTGTGCTTGCAATCCATCAAAGCGTTTACAGATACCCCATACGAAGTCGTTATCATCGACAACGCGTCATCGGATGAAACTGAAGAACTCCTCAATCGTTTGGAAAACGTCACGATCGAACGGAATTCGGAGAACCTTGGATTTGTCAAGGCGGTCAATATGGCCGCAAGACTTTCAAAGGGGCAATATCTGCTGTTGCTGAATAATGACGCTGTACTGGAAGACGCAACGATCTCCAATGCTGTGGCAGCCATCAAAGACAAGCCGGACGTTGGCGCCGTGGGTGCAAAGATCAAACTGCTGGATGGCAGCCTGCAGGAAGCCGGTAGCATCATTTGGAGCGATGGCAGTTGTCTGGGCTATGGTCGTGGTGAGGACCCTGAAGCACCGCAGTATATGTTTCGAAGAGAAGTGGATTATTGCTCCGGAGCTTTTTTACTCATTCGAAGTTCAGAGTTTTCAGCGCTGGGTGGTTTCGATGAAGAATTCGCTCCAGCCTATTATGAAGAATCTGATTTTTGCATCAGGTTGCAAAAAAAGGGTCTGAAAATAATCTACGAACCATCTGCCCGGATAAGCCACTACGAGTTTGCAAGCTCGGATGGGTTTGAGGATGCGGCGCGATTGCAATCAGCCCATCGGAAATTACTCCGCTCAAAACATGGCGACTTTCTTAGACAGAAACATTCCAATCTCGCTTCAAATGTATTGGCAGCCCGCAATGTAAATGGTTATCCCAATATCCTGATGATAGATTTCCGCGTGCCACACGCGAACCTTGGCGCTGGGTTCCCACGCAGTGCCGAAAT
>JAPUIP010000492.1 GCA_027296925.1 Candidatus Poribacteria bacterium
GATCCGCCCCAAAACATGTGCCCGCCTGGCGGAACGGTCTCGTAACCCTTGAAGCCTTTGATTCGATGCTTGTAGGGCTTCAAGCGACTCTCGGTTCTCTCCAAGTTTACGTTGGGTTTCTTCAAGACGTTCTTTTAGCGTGCGCACCACTTGTTCCATTTGTGGAGAACGTTCTTCGACTGAGCGTATTTGCGCTTCTAATTCGGAACTCGATTCGCGCAGATCTGATATGGAAGGTGGGATCTGATTGTCGGCCAATTGAGATTGGCACAGGGGGCACGAGCTATGATCCGCACCTTCTTGATCTTCAAAAAGCTGAATGCTACGCAAACGACCCAGTTGGGCTCCCCCTTCACGAGAGTAGCCTTGTCGCTCTGATGACAGCGCCTGCGCGGCCAGTAGTTGATCCTTGGTTCGGCGAAGATCGTGTGTGAGTTGTTGGCGATCCGCTTGGAGCCGCTCATACTCATCACCTTCGTCAGCGATTTCTTTCTCCTCGTCGGGTAAAGGACTGGAACTAATGTCTTTCAGAAGCGCCACGCTCTCTTCCCATCCCTCCGTTACTGTTCCAGAAGGACGAAGCCCAAAATCGACCGCCTCCAATATCAAACTTTGCGCGCGAGAAATACCGCTACCAAGCACCCCTTCATGTTCGGCTAATTTTCTCTCCAAGCCACGAGCCTCTTGGCGCAGCCTTCGCAATTCCGCCATTTTCGCAACGTGCTCATCATCAACCGCACCGAGGAAGTAGGGCATCGTGTCCTTAATGGCCTGCGGTATCCATTGCTCGCTTTGCTTATGGAACAGATGGCGATTACTGATGACCTCGCTCTGCTGTTGAAAACAATAGAAAAGGGCATGCCGAATATTTGCGGTAAGCGGATGCCTTGTCTGCCCGGGCGGAGGCTCATGGATATTTTGAGATATGCCAGCGTGCGTTGTGAGGAGTCTTTCCAGTGCTTTGGGGTTCGTGGTCTGGGCCAGAGATGAATAATCGGGAAGGGCAATTTCTTTCGCAACTGCGTAAAATACGTCGGAAGAGGCTTCCTGTCCGTTGGGTGGCAGCCGCCGTGCAATAAATACCTGTCCTTCGGGGACTTGAAGGCGAACACCAACCCATTCGACGGTCTGCCGAATGATTCCCTCAGGTATCCCACATTCCGAGGCACCGAAGCAATAGTCCATGATCTCGATTAGGGCTGTTTTCCCCGTCTTCGATGAACCCGTAATAATGTTCAGGCGTCCGGGTCTGAGCGGGAGGACGCGCCGTTTTTGGTTGAAACCGTACAAGACAATATCAATTACTTGAAAACTCATGGTCGGACTCCCCAAAACGCCATGGCGGTATGCGTGGCACCGGCTTTCGCGAACCACTTCCCCAGGAACCCGGCACGCATCACGCAATCGCGCGCTTCATCCGAAAGTGTTCTGATGGTTCGGGTAACATCAGAAGTGTTTAACGTCGTTTCGAGTAAGCCGCCATTTCTCAGCACGATCCGATCAAGCTGCATGCCAAACTGAATGGCCTCTCGTGTGTGCGGTTTGAGGGAAACGAGACGTTCGTAAAAGAGGACTCGTGCCTCTGAGTTCTCCTGCAACCATGCCGCCATGGAGGTCCGCGTACTTGGGGGCAAGCTTTCCCGTGTTGGTTTATGCAAAACAATCGGGAGAAACATGAACGCCAGAGGGAATGGCACGCCTTCGTCCTTAACGCTTGCATAGGTTTGCATCGCCATAGATAGTGTGGTGCAACAAAATGCCGGATTGAAAAGATATGCCTCTTCCTTCGGGCGGGCTATCCAAGTTTTCATGGTGCCGCCTCCTGGTTTTCAAGTAAACGATGGAGGCGCTCTTCAAAATTCAGATGCCAGCCGACGCGCTGAACATCGGAAAGCAACTGGTATGTACCGCGCGGGATTGATGGTTCAGTTACACCCGCTCTAATCCCTCGGTGTGAACCTGTCTCGACCCATCTATATAGTGTTTGGGCCGCTGTTTTCTTTGCTTCTTCGCTTGCCCTTTCACCAAGCTCGTCTCGCATCTGCTGAAAAAGAATGTCCCACTCTTCAACAAGCCGATCTTCGTACTGACCCAATTCGCCGATATAAAGCAAGTCCTCGCGCATCCACCGCGACCTCTGCTCGTAGGCTCTGTACAAATTTCTGATTGCGTGAAAAATACGAGCATTGCCAACCTCGATCAATTTCAGTTGGTGAACAAAGAGCCGGTCTTGGTAGCCAGAAGCATCTACGCTTGCACTCATGATGTCATCGTCTATCGGCAGGCTCTCTTCCTTAAACTGCTCACGCAGAGATGCTGTTTCAGAGTCGAGTTCTTCGCTCAGAATCGGTGTCGCGTTGTCATCTGTCAGGTGATGGATTGCCCTCCGATACCACCAGCCTTCGAGGCGCTGTAGAAATGAATCGAGAAATTTGCTTTGGGCAAACCCGAAGGACACTTCCTTGAGTTCCGAATCAAGATCAGCAATATGTGGTGCGCCGTCTACCACGAAAGCATTCTGGAGTAGCTTCTTTCTCTGATTCTCGTTTAGCCTTCGATATGCTTGATATGCTGGAGCATTTGCTTGGTTTGTGGAGGAGTTCGCAGTTGAGTTCAACCGTTCCATCGCTGTGTCAGGGTTCCGATTCCCGCCTGGTTTCAAATAGTGCGCCGCATGACCGTCAGCTGCCTTGGAAGTGGTGACCAAGAAGTAAAGCGTGCCGGACGGAACACTATCGGCCTCAATCCCTTCACACCAAATACGGAGAGTCTTCCATAAATCGGGTGAGCCGTCCGTAAGATCGGCCGCACTATTCACATGATGTTTTGTCTGGAGCAGTTCGGGTGCTTCACCATCTTGCTCGAACACGACATCGTCCAGGGTTTCAATTGCGACGACGAAGTCTTGCCCCTTTCGCAAACGCCGAAGCGACTCGAGCAGCGCATAGCGCACTTGGTATATGTACCCAAGCGCTGATGGAGCTGCAGAGTATTGGTCTCTATGGGTTACGTTCAAGTCTTTACCTCTGTCATATATTCCATCTGGATAACGCCATCATCAGCGGTTGGAACCGCATCAGATTAAGTAATGAAAACGAGCAGAACTAGACTCACCCGCAAAAGCTGAAATAACCGGGGCGGTTTCAATCCGCTGAATAAAAAGTTAGGTTTCCATTAAGTCCGTAAAGAAACTATATACGTCATTGTTTACTTGCCCTATGAGAGCCGCAATTGATTTTATTTCATCCGCTGTCAAAGTCTCTTCCTCCAGCTTAAAACCGGCCTTCCCTTTAGTATTCCTTTTGTATCTCGTTGTGGTGTCAGCGGTATCTCCCCGCCCCCAAAATGAATGTACAAGATTATTCCTTTTTGTATTAGCTTTCTCAATTCTTTGCCTTAGCTTATCGAAGGATTTAAGTAAATCAGGTTGAGTGCTATAAATACAGTTTAGAGAACATTGCACCTGAAACGCTAGGTTCCAAGCCCAAA
>JAPUIP010000493.1 GCA_027296925.1 Candidatus Poribacteria bacterium
ACAAGGGATTGAAGAAACGGATTCACCGCATCACCGCCCCGAGTCTAATCGTCTGGGGTGAGAACGATCGTCTGATCCCACCGGTTTATGCGTCTGAATTCAGGGATGCGATCAGCGGTGCGCAATTGTCTATGATCCCGGAATGTGGTCACGATCCATTGCTAGAACAATGTGAGTTGCTGAGCGAGCAGGTGGGCTATTTTTTGGCCGCTTGACGGCAGACGATCGCAATACAAATCGATCAATCAGGCAGGGACGGCGCGTATCGCGCGGGCTTAACACATCCTCCATCCAGTAGGGTGCTGCCGGATAGACTGGAACCCCCGTAGTTTGGCAAAACCCAGTCCACCGTTACGCCGCTCTCCGATAGTAATACTTGAGGATACCTCCGACCCTTTTATGACATTCGACTGCACCATACGGATTGCGCTCGCCGCTCGTCAACACTAGCCCGTGCCCATCGACATCTTAAATCTCGGGGTGAGTAAAAAGTAACCCTTCTTTGAGGTCCTCAAGCTGCGCATCATCGAGGTCAAACTCGCGCTTGAGCACCCGGTACGTGACCCGTCCATTGCGCTGGAGTAAGTCGCTGGCTTGGTCAATGATTTCTGAAAATTTCACGGTGGATGGTCCCTCTGACCCCCAGGAGATAGGAGCAGGAAGCACGCTTCAGGGGAACCATACAGCGCGCTGAGGCGGGCCACCACTTTTGGACCTAGACCGAATCATTTCGCGGTAACCGACGGGCCGTGTTGGGAGAGCTGGGATGTCCGAAGTTGGCCGACTGCAGCCGTGTTCTCTCAACTCGATGCTTAACGCAACTCGACGACCGCTTACGAGGGCACTGCAGACGTAATCTCTAGCTGTGCTGCACTGCCGCGAGGCGGCCGCTGCCGACCCTAAGCAGTCATCAGGGAGCGAAAATAAGTGCGTCCCCTTTTCCGTATTGCCTTTCGGGTCTACGAACTCTTTCCGACCTTTTCGAGGAATTCGGAGATTAGATTTTCCGGTGCTTTGATGACGTGTTCGGTTGCCGGAAATTTCTTGTTCTGGACGTCATTGATGAATTCCGTGAAGCCGGCGATGCGTTCGCGCTGCATCTCTTGCTTCATCTTATACATGTTTCGGTACTGCTTTGAGTGGCGCGGATAAGGCGGCGGGTTGTTGCCAAGAATGTCCTCCGCAAACAGGAACTGGATGTCACCGCCGCCGCCCCCGCCGATGGATGATGTCATCAGCGTTGTGCGCCTGCTGATCTCGGCGAGCAGTTCTTCGGGGACGACTTCGACCTCGACGGCGTAGGCGCCCGCGCGCTCAAGCGTCTTGATTTCCTCGTAGATCCACATCGCTTCGTCGAGCGTTTTGCCGACGGCGCGCAGCCCGCCCGTCCATGTACTTTTGCGCGGGACGAGGCCGGCGTGGCCCTGTACGGGAATGCCGGCTTCGGCAGCGGCTTCGATGAATCGCGGGCTCCATTGGCACATGATGGCATCGGCACCAAGCTTCATCGCGTCATAGCCGAGCCGCACGGCTTCCTCTGGACTGGCCGCTGCAACCAAGGGCACGGAAAATGCCATGAAAGTATTGGGTGCGGCCTTGCGAATGGCGGCTGCTGGTTCGGGCTGGGCGGGATCGAAACGCACCTTCATGGTGTCGATGCCGGCTTCTTCGGCGGCAGCGGCTTCTTCTGGTGAGAACGGAAGCGTTTCGACGAGGACGCGCTTGCCCTTCTGATCGCGCAGACCTTTGACGGTATAATTGCGCGTGCCATAGGTGCCGCCGAGCGTCATGACGCGTGTCAGCCCGCGATTGCCTGCGTCTCTTGGCGGGATGCCGCCGTCACTCGTTGCGTGGTTTGCCATTTGTCTAATCTCGCTTTGCGATCCGAATTGGTTTAACCAAACTTTATCAGGTCAAGGGGTCAGATCCCTCGTTGTTTACGATCCTCTTTGATAGCTCTCGCAAGTTCGCGTTTTACTGTTTCGGTTTCTTCTGTGACGACGGCCAATTTTTCGACCAATGCCTTAACTAAGGTTTCTTTCAGCAATCCGCGATCATCACGATTCAAGTGTTAAGCGCACACCATACGGTGGTGGCGCATTGGCTTAGGCTTCGTGGGCAGTCTGAAAAGGAGTTTGGGGGACAGTTTACCTATTGTGTTTACGTGTAGTTCGACCTATCACGTCTCGAACTGGGTTTAGTAAACTGTCCCCGGAATTGGACCTAGAGGGTCCTCAACTATCACCGGTCACGGAAGGCCGGTATGACTTCCGTGGCGAAACGCTCAATCGCTCGGTTACACGTGGGGACATCCATCCCAGGGAGCTGCATGTTCATGACAAAATCCGTACAGATGTACTCATTGCAAAATTTGTCGAGCTTCTCTGCAACCTGATCCGCCGTCCCAACGAAGAACACATCCGTGAGAGCGGACTCGCGTATATCGCGTGGCTCCTTCACCGGGAGCGGTTGGTCGTCGCCTTCAGCATCGTTCGCGCCTTCAAGAATGTCCTGGTAGAACTCGAGCAGATGAAACAAGTGATCCTGACATTCTTCCCAGGCCTGATCTTCACTGTTGGCAATGTGACCCATGCGCAATTGCGCAATTTTAAAGTCGTCCGGGTTGTACCCTTCTTCCTTTAAGGTTTCACGGTACAGCGGCGCTGGATCAGGGCCGAATGTTGCCATGAAATGGTGACCGGCCTTTGCGGCGCGGCGGATACCCTTGGGGCCGCGAGCGCCTACCCAGATTGGCGGGTGCGGCTGTTGTACCGGTTTCGGCGACAGGTGCAAATCTTCAATTTGCGTGAATTCACCTTTAAACGACACGCGGTCCTCTGTATGAAGACGTTTGTAGATGTCGAGCGCCTCGTAAAGGCGGCGCGCGCGGGTAGAGCGGTCCAGACAAAAAGATTTGAACTCGTGGTACGAGTAGCCCTGGCCAACCCCGAAATCAAAACGGCCGTTAGAGATGATATCCACGTTGGCGACGTCTTCTGCCACGCGCACCGGATGGTTATAAGGCAGCAACAGGATGAACGTCGCAATGCGGATACGCGTGGTCTGCGCCGCAATCGCGGCGGCAGTCGGCAGTATCGACGGGTTGTAGCCGTCTTCCGTAAAGTGATGCTCGGTCAACCACACATGGTCGTAACCCAGTTCCTCCGATCGCTTAATTTGTGCAAGGATATCCCGATACAAATCAGCATACGGCCGGCGCCACCGTAGTGGATTACGAAAGTCTTCCATTAGTCCAAAACGCATTGATTCATCCCTCGTAGTTCAAAAGTTGTATTTCAGATGGCTCAGAAGCGGCAGGTCCAATTCCGTTGTTGGCCATCTCATTGTGCAAACCGCCGTATGCAACGCTTACTTGACGATTAGTCCGGCAAGATCTCCCTTTTCGCGCCAAGCCGCAAGCATATTGAAGAAGGGCACTGGACCTTCGGGATATTGATTGTCGATAAATGCTTGCCCGGTGTTTTTACCCTCTACGTTGTAATAGCTAGGGGTGCAGGCCTCCTGGTACTTACGCATGGGGCCGGGACTGGACACCAAATCCACATACTCGGCCTCGGCCTCCGGCGTCGCCTCGATCGACTTTGCATCGCGCCGGATTACTGCGGCGACGAGATGGGCAATGTGTTCCGCCTGTCCGCCTGCGGTGTAGGTGTAGTTAAATGCGAGTCCCGTTTGCGTGAGCCCCATGTGAAAGCAGTTTGGAAAGCCGTGGCTCAGAAAGCCGTGGAAAGTTCTCATGCCCTCCGACCAATAGTCGCTCAGCGTCTTACCGTCGCGTCCATACACCTCGCACTCGGAGCGCCGGGTGTAGGAGGTACCCACCTCAAAACCCGTTGCGAAGATCAGACAGTCGACTTCGTGCTCGACACCATCAACTACTACTGAATTCTCTGTGACGCGCTCGATGCCCTTCCCCTTGGTATCAACCAGTTCTACATTCGGCCGGTTGAATGCCTGCAGATATTCATCGTGAAAGTTGGGACGCTTGCACCATTGGCCATACCACGGCTTGAGCCCCTCCGCGGTTCCAGTGTCTTCGACTATCCGGGAAACGCGATCTCGGATCTCGTTTCCTTTCTGGTAGTCGGCGATCTCGCGGATCAGTGCCTTCCTTTCATCCGACACGTTCGACTCACCGCCGGTGTCGAGGATCTTGTAAGTAAGTTTGAAAAAGTCCGTCCACTTGTCGTTGACCAGATTCTTATCAACCGGGAGACCCGCCATGATCGAGCAGAAGTTTTTATCCCGTTCGGCTTGCCAGTCTGGTTTGAGTGACTTTGCCCATTCTTCATCGGTCGGTCTGTTATTGCGCTCATCTACGGAAGCCGGCGTGCGCTGAAACAGGTAGAGGTGCTTTGCGCAGGCACCGACAGGCGGCACCACCTGGATCCCCGTCGCCCCCGTGCCAATAACGCCAACGCGTTTGTCAGCGAGCTTGTTCAATCTGCCTGTGCTGTCTCCACCTGTGTACGCATAGTCCCACCGGCTCGTGTGAAAGGTGTGTCCCTTGAAATCGGTGATTCCCGGGATCGCGGGAAGCTTCGGCCGGTGCAGCGGCCCGCTCGACATGATGACAAAACGTGCTTTGAAAACGTCGCCGCGATCGGTCTTTACCGTCCAGCGTCCTTCTTCCTTGGACCAGCGCGCCTCTTGCATCTGCGTCTGGAAACAGGCCCGGTCGTAGAGCTTGAAATGCCTGCCGATCCGCTGCATATGCTCGAATATCTCGGGCTGGTGGGCGTACCTCTCTTTGGGGATGTACCCGGTTTCTTCCAGGAGCGGCATATAGATATAGGCCTCCGTGTCGCACTGGGCACCGGGATAACGATTCCAATACCAGACCCCACCGAAGTCGCCGGCTTTTTCGATGATGCGAACATTGGTGACGCCCGCCTTTTGCAGCCGAACCGCGGCTAAGAGGCCCCCAATACCGCCACCGAGGATCACCACGTCCAGCTCCTCGTGGAGCGCATCACGACTGAAGCCCGGTTCTATATGGGGATCGTCTTCGTAGTGTGCGAAGTCGCCGATTACCTCCACATACTGATCGTTGCCTTCCTTGCGCATGCGCTTATCACGTTCTTCCGCGTATTTCTGCCGCACGTCTGCAGGATCGAAGCCCAAGACTTCGGGATCCAGAACATCGGAATTGTGATCCGCGGGTTTAGCTTTGGTCATCGTATCGATCTCCGATTATGTGAATGCGCAATAACTGAAGCTGGAATTCAGTACTCTTCCGCCTGAACCGCCGCCTGCCTTATCCGGCGGTCGTAGGCCGCTGTGTCGGTCCAGTACGCGATGAACAGCGTTCGTATACGATTGCGCATCAACGAAGACACCGCGATTCAACTCTACCGGGCCATCGTCCAGCGTGAACAGAGGGCGATAGGTCTCGAGCGCCGCCGCTTGGTCCCCGTCCTGCGCCTACGCGCCAATCTGGGCGAATTGCACCGCGGTAACACCGTGGGGCCAGTCGAGATTCCACAATTCGCCTGCTTGATCGTGATCTGCATTGGGTTGCTGTGTCATGGTTATATCCTCGTCGACCTTAGCCACCACTCGAGCGCCGCAACGCGGGGCAACCAATCGGAAGAAGATTATAGGGTGGTCTGACCCCATTTCCCGATCATAATTTCTCCGACACGCCGACTGCAGCGTATACCAGCGCATCACTTGGCACAGAAATAGTTCGACGTTCGTCTGCTTTTGGC
>JAPUIP010000494.1 GCA_027296925.1 Candidatus Poribacteria bacterium
GGCGGGAAGTCTCGCGACAAGGTGCGCACGTACAATACGTGCTATGATCATGTCTACGACTTCAACAAAGTCGAAACCAATGACGCAGGAAAACTCGCGCAGGAACTCCTCGATAGCGGCATCAAGGCCATGAAGGTGTGGCCCTTTGATGGGGTCGGGGGTAAGAATCGCGGACTGTTTATTACGAAAGCTGACCTCGAGGTTGGTTTACGTCCCGTCCAACAGATCCGCGATACCGTTGGCGATGAAATCGAGATTGCGCTGGAGTTTCACGGTTTGTGGAACGTTCCATCGGCAATCAAAATTGCCAATGCGCTCGAACCGTACAACGTGATGTGGCTGGAGGAGATGCTACCGCAAGACAATATGAAATCTTACGCCATGCTCGCGGATCACGTCTCCCAACCGTTGTGCATTAGCGAACGGCTGATGACACGCTATCAGTTCCGTGAATTGATGGAACTTGGAATCGCGCAGTTCATCATGCCGGATATCTGTTGGTGTGGCGGTATCACCGAGGTGCGAAAGGTTGCCGTCCTCGCCGATACCTACCACCTTCCAATTGCACCGCACAACTGCGGAGGCCCGGTTTTGCACCTGGCATCCATCCACCTGGCGACACATCTCACCAATCTGTTTATTCTGGAAAGCGTCCGTCGCCACTATCTCGTTCATTATGTAAACTTCGTGACTGACCCTGTGCCGGTCAAAGATGGCTATCTCACGCCGCCGAATGCCCCCGGACTTGGCATCGATATTAAGCCGGAAATCCTCACGGATGCAGGAATTCAGATTGAAACGATTGAAGCGTGAAACAACCGTACCCCCAGACTCAGCCGGGATTTTACCCTTTTCTGGTCGATTGTCGAACCACCCAGTTTCAAATTTCAATGGGAGACGGAGAGGCACATTCAACGCCGCTACCATCTCCCATAATAAATGTAGCATTGTAAATGGCACCACTCCATCATGCTCAGTGCAAGCATTGAGCGAAGCGAAGAATCACTCATAAAGTGTTAAATGTGGTTCTTCGCGGTGCACAGCATTCCAGAAACGGATCATTTCAAATGGAAGGGCATCCTTTATTTTCCAGGCGAACTGTATTCAGATTGGAGGGCTATCATGAAGAACGTCGTGGCAGTTATTCTGGGTGGAGGTCAAGGGACACGGCTATACCCGTTGACAAAAAATCGCGCAAAGCCAAGCGTGCCGATTGCAGGGAAATTTCGCCTCATCGATATTCCGATGAGCAATTCCATCCATTCGGAGCTTGAGAAGATCTTTATTCTGACCCAGTTTAATTCGGCATCGTTGAACCGGCACATTGGACAGACTTACCAGTTCGGCAGCTTGTCCAACAAATCCGTTCGGATCTTGGCTGCCCAGCAGACTTACACAAGCAACGATTGGTATCAGGGAACGGCAGACGCAGTTCGTCAGAATCTCTCGTATTTGGTGACCTCGAAAAACCAAACAGAGCATGTGCTCATTTTAGCCGGGGATCACCTGTACCGAATGGATTATCGACGGCTGATTGGATATCATCTGCTGCAGGACGCGGATATTACGGTTGGCGCTATCCCTGTCTATCGCGAACAGACAAGCGATTTGGGTATTCTAAAAGCCGAGCCAGAGGGGCGGATCACCCATTTTGTTGAGAAACCTCAAACGGACGAAGAATTGGCAGAGCTCTCCGTGGATCTGACAGCGTGGTCGGATAGCATTCCCGATGCCGCTAGCAAACCGTACTTGGCTTCGATGGGCATTTATGTTTTCAAAAAAGAGATCCTCATCGAAAAATTGGAAGATAAGAGCAACGTGGATTTTGGAAGGCACATTTTGCCGCGAAGCATCTATCAAAGCGCCGTATATGCCTATCCCTTTGGCGGGTATTGGGAAGACATTGGAACGATCAAGTCCTTCTATCAGGCGAATTTGGAACTCCTGGATCCTTTGCCACGATTTGATTTTTATAACGAATCAGCGCCGGTCTATACCTACCAATACCATCTGCCGAGCACGAAAGTCAATCAAAGCAACATCTATGCGTGTATGTTGGCAGAGGGCTCAATTATTGATCGGTCTGAACTGAATCGTTCCATTATCGGGCTGCGGGGGATAGTTCGATCCGACACAAGGATTGAGTCATCCATCATCATGGGGATCGACTATTACGAAGAAGCAGCGCAGATCACCGAGAACGCGCGACAGGGAGTTCCACCTCTCGGCATTGGATCCGGGTGCTTCATCCGCAACGCAATTATTGACAAAAATGTGCGGATTGGTGATGGGGTGGTCATTACCAACAAAGACGGTATTGAGCATATGGACGCGGAAAACTATTCTATCCGTGACTATATCGTTGTTGTGCCGAAAGATGCTGTGATTCCATCGGGGACATTCATCTGAGCGTCTGACACGGGTTGTTGGAATGAGAATTATCGCCGGAACATTCAGGGGCAGGCGTTTAAAAACGATCAAAGGTTCCGAGGTGCGACCGACTGCAGACCGGGTGAAAGAGTCGGTCTTTCGCATCTTTGGCGAACGAATTATCGATGTGGACTTTCTAGATCTCTGTGCAGGTACTGGAAATATAGGGCTTGAAGCGTTAAGCCGGGGCGCGAAATCTGCCACCTTTATTGAGCGCAGTTATCACGCGATCCGCGTTATTGAGTCCAATCTCCTCCAGTGTGGACTTGACCGCAGACACCCCCAGGTACAACTCCTCCACCTTGATGCACGAAAAGGGCTTATCCATCTGAGCAAGCGCAAAACGAAATTTGACCTGATTTACTTTGATCCGCCTTATGACGCTGAAATCTACGGCCCCTGCCTGGAGCAGATTGCGCGGGGACGTTTGCTCTCTTCAACCGGCATGCTGGTCGTGGAACATCGGCACGTTCAAGGCCCGCAACCGTTAATCCCGGTGGGGGAGGGTGTGCTGAAATTGAACCGCCAAAAACAGTACGGTGATACGGTTCTATCATTTTATGAATGGGAGGAAGTCGCATGAAGTTAGCGAGCCAGGATGAGCTTGCACTGAAAAGGGCTGCCATTCACTCGCAGCAATTAGGTTGCCCGTGGAATGGAAGATAGCAATATGGCGAAATGGAACGATTGGGCCCAGACCTCTATGGCGGTGCAGGATCTGATTTTCCGTCGCGTTGACGAGAATGGGGTCTATATGCCCCATCAGCCAATCTACGAATTTGCGCCCGATCGGGTACTCCAATTTGTCGAGGCGGCTCTACTCCTCCGCCAATTGGACAAACTTTCGTTTGATAGCTTTCTTGAGGTCGGTTGTGCTGAAGGCTTCTACCTCCGGCTGGTTCAGGCGCGTTATGGCGCGGAAGTCTGCGGTGTGGATCTCGCCTACTCCGGCGTGCGTCGGATGTGGGATTACCACCGCCTCGACGGCATCTGCGCGGATGCCCATCAACTGCCCATTCGTGATCGGACATTCGACGTTGTGCTGTGCAGTAACACGGTGGAACATGTGACAAATCCCAACGCGGTCATCGCGGAGTTGATGCGTGTCGCTCGGAAGCATGTTTTCATTGGCGTTCCTCAGGCGCTGATGCGAAAGGAGTTGGAGGATTTTGAACCGGATTTGAAGGCGGAGCGAGATCAGCACGTGCATCTGTTTGTCGAAGAAACCTATCGAAAACTGCTGCCTACCGACGCTATGATTCACCATGCGAATGCGTTACCTACACTCGTTGCCAACGCGATTTACAAACGCACAATCGGGCATTGGGGACATCTCCTGCCGCTCGTCCGGCTGCTGATTGCGATGGATGGAGGCTTCAGTCATCTGATGCCACGCCGCACCATCCACATGCTGGCACAGATTAATCTCGAACCCATGCACGCGATTCCTTCTCGCCAACAAGATAGTCTCAGCCGGTTTTTGTTGTCGGAAATCTATGAAAGGAATAAAACGGAATTGCCGGCGCCGGTGTTGCGTCTAGGCATGGACAACACTCGCCCCTGGCGGGGATTCACCGTAAAACTTTCCGATCCGCCGCTTGCCGAACGTCGGCTCAGCCCAGCGATGCTCAATATTCTGAGTTGCCCAAACTGCCAGGGGGTTCTTCATCTGCAGAAGAACGAGCTGGAATGCGACCAATGCGGTCAGCACTACATTGTGCGGGATGGTATCCCAATCCTACACACGCTTTATGAGGAAAAGAGCTAAGAAAATGTCGAATCGCGCCCAAGACTGGCTGAGACAAGCACTCAGAGATTTAGAACAAGCGGAGGATTCTCGACAGGCTCAACGGCACGAATGGGCATGTTTCGCTGCGCAGCAAGCCGCAGAAAAGGCTGTCAAGGCATTACATCTGAACTTCGGGCAGGAAGCGTGGGGGCATGTTATCGCACGTCTCCTGGGTGAGTTACCCGAAAGTGTTGATGTGCCAGATGAACTGGTTGATAAAGGACGTGTCCTGGATAACTTCTACATCCCGTCCCGCTATCCAAATAGTCACTCAGAAGGTGCGCCCTTTGAACACTACGGCCGGCTGCAAAGCGAGGAGGCGATCCGATATACCCGTGAGATTATTGAGTTCGTCCGTTCTCAAATGGCCTGATGCACAAACCGTTGACGAGGCGGTGCGTCGTTGGGCGGAAAAGGTTGCGCAGCACCGAAGGGATGTGCTGTGTATTGGATACTTCGGTTCTTACGCACGCGGGGATTGGGGCGTGGGCAGCGATCTCGACCTCATCATTATCATCAAGCACACAGATCTCCCATTTCATAGGCGAAATATCAGTTGGGATGTCTCCGAGTTACCAGTTCCGGTTGATATGCTGGTCTACACGCAAGCCGAATGGGAAGCACTTGGAAAACAGGGAAGATTCTATTCAACAGTGATGCGGGAGGCAATTTGGGTGCTGAACCACAGTTTCTCTTAATCGAGTGGACGTGCCCTGACTCATCAATTTATGACTGACAGTGTACTACCACGAGATCAGATTTTATGCGGTGACAATCTTGAGTTGATTCGGCGGCTACCTGATGGCTGCGTTCAACTCGTTATCACCTCACCGCCATACTTCCAACAGCGCGACTACGGCGCGGGCATGGGCAACGAGAAACATCTGGACGACTATCTGGATAACTTATTGCGCCTGTTCTGTGAATGTGTTCGCGTTGTGACACCCGATGGAAGCCTTGTTTTTAACCTGGGGGATAAGTACGAAAATAGCAGTCTACTGCTCGTGCCGTATCGTTTTGCAATTGCAGCAACGGAAACGGGATTGGTGAACCTAGTCAACAGTGTGACCTGGGTCAAAAAAAATCCAACGCCCCGCCAATTTCGACGACGTCTGGTGAACAGCAGCGAACCGTTTTTCCACTTCGTCAAATCGGACGCTTACTTTTACAATCTTGATGCCTTCATGGTAAGCGATAATGCTCCCAAGAAGCCACGGACGAAAAGCACGAACGTCGGCAAGCGGTATTTTGAGTTAATTGATCAGTCCGATCTTCCTGAAGAGGCAAAACGGAACGCCCGACTTGCCCTGGAACAAGTGATCCAAGAGGTCCATCGCGGGCAGATTGCGGGGTTCCGCATGAAGATACGTGGACTTCATGCAGAGCCGTTCGGCGGACAGGACGGCGGGCGGCAAATTCAATTGGAGAAAAACGGTTTCACAATCATCCGGATACACGGCAACACGCTCAAACGCGATGTCATCGAAACCCCTGTCGAGTCGATCAAGGGCCTCAAGCACCCGGCAATCTATCCCGTAAAGATTGTCGAGGAATTCTTGCATCTGCTCACACGCCCCAGCGATGTCGTTTTAGATCCCTTCATCGGCTCCGGCTCCACCGCCGTTGCCTGCAAAAAACTCGGACGGCGCGTTATCGGTTATGATATTAATCCGGAATATTGCGAGTCTGCACGGAAGCGAGTTGCAGAGACGCCAAGCGAAACCTTGACTCTTTTCGGGAATACTCCATGAAGGACTCGCGCTTCATAGTGGGGACAGCGACTTTTTTGATTCTCTTTTATGACAATCTTTGCTATAATGTTGGCAATTCTTATGAAAAGCTAAGTCTGAAGAACGAAACCAACAAACTCAGTTGAAGACAGGAGTTGATCTAATGGCTGATCCAAAGATTACCAAAATCGAAGTCGTGGTATTTGAGCACGAGGTTCGAGATATGGGCACCGATTACAACGGCTTTAACCAGGTTTACGAGAAAGGCAATGTCCGCCAGGCGCGCTCATCAATTCTGCAGATTCACACCAACACCGGAGTTATCGGCGAATGCAGCGCTGGCAGGTTGGCCCCCAATATCGTCCAATACCTGTTGGGTAAGAATCCGTTTCAGCGTGAGAAGATATACAATGATCTCAAGCGGGGCTTGCGTCACACCGACCGCACTGCCATCGGTTCGATTGATGTCGCGCTGTGGGATTTTGCCGGCAAGACGTTCAGCGCACCGATCTACCAGCTTCTCGGTGGATATAAGAAAACTCTCCCCGCCTATGCCAGTACCTATCACGGTGATGAAAACGGCGGTCTCGACACGCCCGAGGCTTTTGCCGATTTTGCCGAGCAGTGCTACGAACTGGGCTATCGCGCGTTTAAGATTCACGGTTGGGGCAATGCCCCCATCGAGCGAGAGGTCGCCAATATCCACGCGGTGGGCAAACGTGTGGGAGACCGTATGGATCTGATGGTCGATCCCGCCTGTGAGTTGGAGACCTGGGCTGATGCGCTTAAGCTCGGCAGAGCTTGCGACGAACAGAACTTTTTCTGGCTGGAGGATGCGTACAAAGACGGGGGCGTGTCAATTTTTGGTCACCGGAAGTTGCGGGAACTCATCAAGACTCCGCTATTGCAGACTGAACATATCTTTGGTCTGGAGCAGCATGTCGACTTTATTGTCAACGGGGGCACGGATTTTGTGCGCACCGGCACCTACGAGGATGGTGGAATCACGGGAGCAATGAAAGTTGCGCATGCGACTGAAGGTTTTGGGTTGGATGTGGAGTTTCATGGCGGAGGGCTACCTCATCGCCACTGCATTGCCGCCGTCCGCAACACCAATTATTACGAGTTAGGGCTGCTACATCCGTTAGTTCCCCACACCAAGCCGCCGATCTATCCGCCCGAATTTACCGATGAACTGGAGAACATCGACGCAAATGGCCATGTGCCAGTACCACAGGGCCCCGGCCTCGGCGTGGAAATGGATTGGGACTATATCAATGCTCACCGCGTCGACACCATCGTTTACGAGTGATGTTTCCGGGTTGCCGGGGCACACTGCTAACCTTGAAATATGTGAAGGGGGAATACGACATGCCATCGTTTACACAAAACGTCAAAGTGGACAACCAGGATATGGAACTTTACGTCTCTGTGCCGGAGGGAGCGGGGCCTTTTCCCGGCGTAGTCGTTGGCCAACACGCCGGCGGCGTCGATACGTTCATCCGCACCATGACCGACCGGCTCGCTGAAGCCGGCTACGCCGCCGCGGCACCAGATCTCTACCATCGCCTGGGACCGGATGAGGCTCGAACGCCGCGGCAACTCAAAGATGTGGAGATGGTTGCTGACGTGCGGGCCACAGTAGACTTCCTGCAGCACCACAGCGCCATCAATAGAGAGGCACTCGGCGTCACCGGCTTCTGCATGGGGGGACGTGTGGCATACCTGATGGCAACCGCCATCCCAGAATTCAAAGCCGCCGTGGCCTACTATGGCGGCAACATCATGGTGGCTTTGGGGGAAGGCGTGGTGCCGCCGTTTGACCGCACCCGCGAGATTAGCTGTCCCCTGATGTTCCACTTTGGTGAAGAGGACGGGAACCCGTCCCCTGACGATATGCACAAGCTCGACGCTGAATTAACGCGCCATAACAAAACGCATGAGTTCTACGCCTATCCGAACGCCGGCCACGCTTTTATGGACTTTACCGGTGAGCGCCACCGGGAGGACGCGGCCACGGCTTCATGGCCGCGAACGTTGGAGTTTTTCGGCCGGCATTTGGGTGGCGTCCAATCGGCGTGATGTCCGACTTGAACGCAATCCCGTCGACATGGAAACACCAGAGTGGTGAAAATCGCCCCGATGAATCGGGAAATGGGAGGTGAATCTCTATGGAAGGTACATGGCTGAGAAAGCAGTTTAAGGAATGGGAAGCGGAGGAATCGAAGGCGACCCAATTGCGGCGAGAATCTGCCGACCAGGACTACATAAAGCGGACTCCTGCCTATGTGAGGCAAGCATTGGAATTCTATATCGAAACGGGAGACCTGCTTCGGGCGGCGAGAAAATATACGCTGTCATATCCTGAACTCAACAGTTACCGCATAAAAGCGAACATTCCCCGGATTGTGTGAGTCGGCAATTTACGGTCTTGCCAACTGGCGCCAAAGGTTATTCGGGCAGGTCAATTACATCTTTTCCTGCTTTTCTATCTTTTCATTGTTTACTATGATGGCGTTGAGGTTGGCAGAATAACCGTTGCCGTCGTCCCGACACCTTCTTGGGAAGTGAGCGCGAGATTACCATTGTGGGCTTCAATGATCTTTTTTGTCGTCCACACCCCCAGCCCGGTTCCCGTTTTTTTTCGTGTGATAAATGGGCGATTCATGATCTGCTGAATGAAGTTTTGCGGCATACCACATCCCGTATCACAGACTTTAACTTGAATGGCTGGCGTGTGCTGATACCTTGTGACTGCCGTGTGAATGAACAGTGTGCCACCGGCTGGCGACATTGCCTGATAGGCGTTCATGAGAAGGTTCGTCAACGCGAGCCGCAATTGGCTTGCATCTCCCAAAATCTCAGGAATATCGTCGCCGGCGGCGTTAACCTGAACCGACGACTGAGGATTTGCGGTCTTCACCTCCGCGAGTACCTCCTCGATGATGACACCGAGGTCACAAGGAGCTAAATCTGGTGGTCCGATGTCAGCGTTCCGAATCTGATTTACAATCCCCTCAATCTTGCGGACCTGCGCCTCAATATCCAAAACGGCGAAATCCGCGCCTTCGTTTTCTTCTGCCGCAAGCGCGTCGCGCAACAGATCGACATCCCCGTCGAGGAGTCCCAATGGATTCTTAATCGAGTGAGCCAGCGCACCAGAAGCCGCGGCGATGAATTCCGCTTGCACCTGATTTTCTTGTAGCTTCAGCCGCGCTTCATGAAGTAAAGCATTCTCTAACGCCAGTGTTACAGGAGTACAAAGCCGCGTCAGCAATTCGATTTCCTGCTGCGTAAAGCTCCCACGCTTTCCCGCCCTTCGCCCTAGATTTAATACACCAATCAGTTGTCCCTCCCCGATTCTTGGGATTTCACTTTGATCAACATGCACGAAGGGAACACAGATCTCTGCCGACATCTGTCGAAAATAGGATCTGGCAACATCGCGAATCAAGGTATCCTGCGGTGGAAGTTCGAGGCGTTCAATCTGTTCTCGCTCCAGAATGGCGTTATGCTTTGCCAGCCAGCCGAGGAATGGATCATCGATTGCGCGCTCTGCTTTTCGCTCTGAGTGGAAACCCATCAACTGAGATTCTTTCCTTTCGCCGGCGCAAAAGGTAGAGCCGAAAACCGATAAAGTAGGAAAGCGTCTCAAAGAAAAAGTGGGGATGAATCTTGACAAAGCCTAAGGAAATCCGTACAGGGAAATCAACCATGACCGATGCCATTTTCGCTTGACCTGGACATTTTACCGGAACAGTTGTTCACATCAACATGCCGTCTCATACCATTTGGAGTTACAGATACGACTATTTTATC
>JAPUIP010000495.1 GCA_027296925.1 Candidatus Poribacteria bacterium
TTGCTGTCAATCAGCAACAGTTGGCCGTTGATCTCTGCGACGACAGGCACGGAATAGGTTGTGTTCTTCGGTGGTCCGCCGGGCGTCGCAACCCAGACAATTTCTCCTGTTCCCTTGTCAAACGCGAAATAGCGATGCCGCATCGGTGCCTGTTCGCCCCAACTTCGGTTGAGGAAGCTGACGATTACCAGGCCGCCGTAAACGATGGGCGTCGCGAGTCGCCCGCCATAACCGGTAAATCGACCAAACTCTTCCGTCAAAGAGCGGGTCCATAGAATCTTGCCAGCCTTATCAAAACAGAAAAACTTACCGCTGACAGCGTGGGCATAGATGTTACCTGTTTCTGGATCACCAACTAAACTGGTCCATCCGAGACGGTTAAACGGAATCGTTGAGTGAAAGACGTTGAACCGGTGTTCCCAGAGCAGTTTGCCGGTTTCGGCGTCAAAGCAGGCAACCTGTTCCTGCTCGGTGATGTCTTTCCCGACTCGCCCGATGACATACACGCGACCATTGAGAGCAATGGGTGTGGACCGGCCCATGAAGTCCGCCTTCCAGACTAAATTCTCGCCATTCACGGACCATTCCGAGATTAGGTACCTCTCTGAAGAGGCACCGTTTTGATTCGGTCCGCGCCAACTTGGCCAGTCATAACCCAAAGCGTCTGCCGATGGTTGATTCATCAAACCCACACTCAAAATAAACAACAAATGCAGAAAAAAACAGACTGTTTTCAGAGCAATCTGAGATCGCATAGGAATCTCCTCTTTTTATCGCTTATCATGGTCTGACTTTGGTAAATGAGGAGGGGGCCGCGAAACACCTTGAAAAGGTTCGTCAATAGGCGGTCTTTGGTGACGCGTTTTTTGAGAACCTTTCCAGGGTTGCATAACTCCCTATCTACCAAAGGCATCATAGATGGTGTGTGAAAATGTCGTTGAAGAAGCTGGGTTCATAATGAGGTAACCCAAAGAGAATCGCCTGATTTGGAGAACGGGGTGGGAGAGCAATGAAGGGTGAATCTCCGCTATCTCTATTATCAACCATTCTGTAGGGGAAGTCAAGGAGTTTCTGGTGACTGCACCCAGCCACAGATGGTGCATTCCAGATGGGGATGGTTCATCCACGACGATCACTTCTTCTTGAGGCTGAGGGGAGAGTCTTCGACCTTTCGACGACTTGGCCCGCCTTTGCAAAGGCACCCTTTCGCGGAAAGTGAAATCCCGAGTCTTCGAGGGGGATTCCGCTCCTACAATGAAGGCAGCTTTTTACGCTAGGATTCAAGGTGTGCTCCACGGACTAGAATCGCTACCAGTCACGGACAGAGCCATCAAACCCATTTAATTTTGGTATGCGTCGTGGGACGAATTCGGTCTGAGCGGCCGCTTGCGCGTTGAATTCAATGCCGAGCCCTGGCCCTTCAAGCGGTAAAGCGTACCCCTGTTCGACAGCCGGGAAAGGGGCGACGATGTCTGAAACGGAAACAGGCTCCCGATTGATCCACGGTGCCTCCAGCAAAACGACATTGGAAATTGCTAGCGCTGCGTGCAAGCTAGCGGCTGTACCCAGCGGGCCGGCATTGTTGTGCAGCACAACCCCGATGTAGTTTGTCTCTCCCATCGCCGCGATTTTTTTCATCTCTGTGATGCCTCCACAATGACAGATATCCGGCCGCACATAGTTGACATAGTTGTTACGGATCAATTCACTAAATTCCCATTTGTTGTGGTATCGCTCTCCGGCGGCTAAGGGAATACTGGTCTTGGCGCGAACCTGTGCCATAACGGCTGGGTTTTCATGCCGGATTGGGTCTTCAATGAAGAATGGCCGATATGCTCTGACTCGCTCCGCCAATTGAATCACCCATTCGGGGTCGTACCGGCCGTGACATTCGATCAGGATATCGGCATCATCCCCAACAGCTTCCCGAATCGCGGCGGTAAACTCAACCTGCTGATCAACCGCCAACTGATGGTCATGTAGCCCCGCCCTGTCGTACGCATGAAATCCTCGGAAACGGATAGCGGTGATGCCCCGGGCCACCCGTTCTTTCGCCTGTTCGGCGATTTCCTGGGCGGTGTCGCCCGTGACATGTCCATATAGCCGTACCTTTTCTCTGGCAAGCCCGCCGAGCAGTTGGTAAACGGGTACGCCCAAACTCTTGCCTAAAATGTCCCATAGTGCCATATCGATGCCACTGATGGCGGCGCCCGTCACCGGTCCACCGCGCATAAACAATCGACGAAAACAGGACTGCCAGAGATATTCGATCCGCTCTGGATTTTCGCCAATCAAGTAGGGGCGGAGGTCTTCAATCATCCCTGCGACCGCTTGAGAGAAGAAGTGGATTGTCGCTTCGCCATATCCGGTAATCCCCGAATCAGTTTCGATCTGAATGAATAAAGCCGGGCTTCCCAATTCCGTTGTCAGGAAATAGCTCACATTGGTAATCTTCATACGAACAACTCCTTAGCTCCAACGCAGCGCGCTGGCTTTCTGTTCCCACGTGGAACGCAGGAACGAGTGATTGGCTGTGTACCGAGTATTAAGTGCAGGAATTATCCACACGAGCATGTTGGAAATTCCAACACGCTTTGTGGAACGCATGGCTGGAACTCGCGCCAAATCTGATCATTGGGTTTGGTTCAGTTTTTGCTAAATGACTTGGCTGGTGTGGGATGCCGAAAACTTGAGTGGCACCGAAATCAACGACACCACTGAAGCCTAATGACCGAATTTTTGAAAGAGATATGACGGCTGTTGTGGGGGTGAAACAAATGAACCGATGGATCGATTCAACTATCCTGTGGAGTTTTGTTGCGGGGATCGCATATTTTATCCTTTCTCCGATTCCACTACATGTATGGGGAGAAGTCGTCACCAGTTTTTTGAAGCATGCGTTTGTGACCATTTCACTGGGGATATTTTGAGCGAAATCAGATAATCATCCCAGTGCCCATAAGTCGTAGAGACCGAAAGAGGAAGGATTCAGCACCCATCTGTAGCGCTCCAGACACAACGGGAAAACTCAACGCTTTGACGAAATTACGTTTGGATACCAAAAAAGATCACTTGAACAACGGAGGTTTGTTATGCGTGTTAATCTTCGCAAAAGAGGGGATGTCACAATCTTGGAGATTAAAGGGAGAATCGCCGGTGCGGATAGCCTCGCGCTCCAGGGCACCCTTGCCGGGAGAATCGCTGCGACCCTCGGCCAAGCAGTGAAGCTGCTCGTGAAACTCGAAAAGATTCGCATGATGGATAGTACGGCACTAAGCGTCCTTGTCGCCGCCAGTAGAGCGATTCAGCAAAACGGAGGGCAGATGGCGTTGCTCAATGTGGGAGGCATCCGGAACTTCATTGCGCAGGCCAAATTGATGCTAGTTTGTGCACTCTATGAAAGCGAAGACGAAGCAATTGCCAGTTTGCAATAGAACAGTACAGGCTTTAATGGCAGCGACGTGTCTCATTTTGGCGTTTCATCTTTCACCCGAAACTTAAACTGCTTGTAAGGATCAATACGGTGAACATTGACGGTAAACGGCCCCGATTGTGCGGTGGCAAGATTTCCAAGGAAAATCAGCACAAGCTATCCGGCAATGACCAGGGCGCCACCTAGAAGTATGTACGTGGCTTTCTGTTTCAGTGACATCGGAAACTCCTTTCCACGGATTGATTTTGGTTCGATGATTTTCAGTCAGTCGTTCTGAGTTCTGCGACTCGCGAATCACGCATCTCCCCGGTGTCATACAGCACAGCGATCAGGCGCCTGGGACCGTGGACGCCAAGCACCAGCGTCATTTCAATATCGGCGGATTTGCTGGGCCCACTGATAAGGATCACGTTGGCGGGCATCTTTCCAGCTCGCGCCGCTGTCCAAATAAAAATATCCGGCATCAATCCAGAAACCGGAACCAGCGCGATATGCACCGGCGGGAGCAGCGTCACCATACGGCTTTTTCCCGGCCCACTGTGGACAACCAAGCTGCCTGTCTCTGCCAATGCCGCCTCGACGCCACTCAGTCCGATATCGGCGCGGGCGCAAAACTGTCGTAGGTCCCCCGGCGTCTGGTCTACAACATGCCATTCACAGTCCGGCCAGCGTGCTGCCAGCGCTATGGCGTTCAGGGGCGGTTCGTTGTTCGCGACCACGGCTTGCGCGCCCACTTCGCGCAGTATCGCATCCACCTCCGCCCAGGCCCGCTCCAAACTCTCCGCTCGACGCACCTCTCCCTTTGCCGCCGTTAGCGATTCCGTGAAACGAGCTGCCAGATCTGCAAATTCACGTTGCGATCGCCACACCGGAGGTAACGTTTCCGGTCGCGCCTGGCGCCGCAAGCGATTCAGAATTTCATCTCGCGAACTCACCCCTTATCCTCCAATTCGCCAGCTTTCCACATTTCGCGGAAGGAGTGCTTTGCCAAGCCGGGCAATTGACGCCCCGGGGTCGGGTTGAGCGGTCCGGGAAGATTGAGCACGTCATCACGAACAAACGGGCGTTGCGCTAACCGGACTGCCGCACTGACAAAGCGCATCAATTTCTGGTGTCGCAACACAAACGCCGCTCCCTCTTCCGTCTTTCTTTCTCGCCAGGGGAGTACGCCTTCGGTCACTTCATCCGTGCGGAGCTCAAGCAGCATCCGCGGCAAATCGATTCGCGCCGGGCAGACATCCTTGCATGCGCCGCAAAGCGAACTGGCATGCGGCAACGCTTCATAATCTTCTAGGCCAAACAGTAGTGGCGTGAGCACCGCTCCAATCGGGCCGCAGTAGGGACTGCCATACGCATGACCACCCGCCTCGCGGTACACCGGGCACACATTCAGGCAAGCCCCACAGCGAATGCACTGTAACACTTCCTCATATTTCGTACCGACCAATTGACTGCGACCGTTGTCCAGCAGAACGACATGCACCTCTTCCGGGCCATCGGGGTCATCGGCACGGGCGGGCCCGGTGAGAATGCTGGTGTAAATGGAAAGCGGTTGTCCCGCGGTACTCCGCGCCAACAGTGACAGCCAGACGGCGGCCTCATCCCACGTTGGCGCGACTTTTTCGATGCCAATGATAGCGACATGCACCGGCGGAACAGAGGTGACGAAACGACCGTTCCCCTCATTGGTCACCAGCACGACGCTGCCGGTCTCGGCGACAGCGATATTGCCACCAGAAATTCCCATCCCGGCTGTCAAAAAGCGTTCCCGCAAGATACGCCGCGCTTCGGCGGTGAGTGCGGAAAGGTCGTCCGCGGAGAGCGGGCGTCCGGCTTCCCGGCTCAACAACGCCGCGACCTGCTCGCGTGTCTTGTGAATGGCGGGAGCGATAATGTGGGAAGGGGTCTCTCCAGCCAATTGAACCAGAAAATCCCCCAGATCTGTTTCCACCGCCTCCACACCCGCCTCAGCCAGCGCTTCATTCAGGTGGATCTCCTCCGTCGCCATCGACTTTCCCTTGGTCGCCAACTTTACCCCATGCCGACGGGCAATTTCCACGACAATCTCGCACGCTTCGGTTCCATCTCCCGCCCAATGTACTTGGGCGCCGGCAGATACGGCGTTGCGTTCAAACGTCTCCAGATGGTGAGCGAGTTGTCCCAGCGTGGCCGAGCGAATCGCTTTGAAATGATCGCGCAAGCTGTCGGCGTTGGGAAGCTCAGCCAAGGCACGATTTCGTGCGCGGATAAAATTGTCCGTTGCCGTATCCAACGCTTTTTGCAAACGAATATCCTTAATGGCAACGTTCGCTCGTTGCCGAAACTGGGCAAAGGTCGTCGTCATCGTGTCGCTTCCTCCAGTACCGTCGCGAGGTGTTCCACTCGGACCGAACTTCCGCTTGCCAGCCCTCGCATCTGCATGAGGCAGCCGGGGTCCGCCGTGACCAACATATCTGCGCCGGTGTCTACCGCCTGACGTAACTTTTCGGCAGTCATGGCGTTCGAAACCTCCGGCATCCGAATCGAAAACAATCCGCCGAAGCCACAGCACCGATTGGATTCGGTCATTTCGTTCACGCGGCACCCCGCGCCTTCTAGCAACTGACGCGGCTCCTCTTGCAACTGGAGCGTGCGGCACATGTGACACGAATCGTGGTAAGTAAGTTCGGGCGCAGGGGAAACCGCCTTGGGTTTCCATTGGGCCTGATGCGTCAAAAACTGGCTCAACTCGTACGTTTTCGCGGCCAGCTTTTCGGCACGACGATGCCACTGGGGCCATGCCTCCAACAGATGAGGATATTCGACCCGAATCATCGTTGTGCAAGAGCCGCTTGGCAAAACCACCGCCTCATATCCCTCAAAGATTTCTACGGTACGTTTGGCGAGATCGATTGCCTCTGGTCGAAAGCCGCTGTTAAAAAAGGGTTGTCCGCAACAGGTCTGCGCTTCTGGAAAATCGACAGCGTACCCAGCGCGCCGCAACAGTTTCACCGTCGCGACGCCCACCTCTGGCAACACCTGATCGACTAAACAGGTGACACATAAAGCCACCCGTTTGGATGCTGTCATCATTGATTCTCACTTTAGCAAACGAGCCTTCACGTCACTATTTATGGATGGGTACCCGCCCGAAAGCATAGGCGTTAAATTAGCCGCTTCGTTTTCAGATACGATATGATGGACTTCATTTCGCAAATGACCGCATTTTCCATTTGGGCGATTATGTCAACACGCGGAGGCATCACGCCTTGCTTCTTGTCCATTGCATGATTTGAAGTGTCCGCGGCAAAACCGCCATAAGCTTCCGGCGTTATTCCCAAATACTTAATCGAGAGGTAATATTCTGGTTCTTGTCTAGTAACTCTTCCCTCAAGAATAGATCCGGTTGCTCTTGTTCCGTAGATGACGGTATAGCATCTACCACTTTTTTTGTTGATGATCGAATACCCGCCCTCGTCAATAATTTCATTCCAGCATTTCTCAAAGCCGTTTGCTGGAATCCGTGCCCGCAGATCTTCGGCAGATCTCATGATAGCTTTTTCATGAATGGGCTCCCGCACAATGATGAAGCCATCATCCTTCAGCCGCTGTGGGGGCACACCTTGCATGAGATACACATTATCAAGCGTGTATATCTGACCATTCCACGCGCCTTTTGCCAAATTGAGATGTTTCTCAAGAATATCGGTGTTGAGCGGATGAAGCTGGTATTGGGTGTTTTGGTTAAAAGCGCCCCGTAATTTTCTGCGGTCCCCGATATTAGAAAACCTGTCATGAGGAAGAGGTACCTCGACTTTGAGATCATAACCCACCAACAGGTCCTTTGTCGCGTTTAATTCAGATTCTCGATAATCTGCCAGGAGTGTTAGTCCCGTTTGGCTCTTGGACAGCACGCGACCAATGAGATTTTGCTGTCGCAATGAGCGGATTTCTTTAGAGAGCAGTTCAAGCGCCTGCGGGGCCATCTGCTCAACCATAATCTTATGTTCCCACCGTGTGCCTCTCTCATGCGATAGGATTTGCAGTTGGGGCACGGCACCATCTGATCGAACGTAGCCCAGGGCAGTCCATGGATCAAAGGTGGTGCGGTATCCCTCTGCCCCCTTCGCCTCCGCCCCGGCAAGTACGCAATCTCGCCGTTCATATCGTGAATATAACCCGAACTGCAATTCCAAACCGCTATAAGGTTCTAATGCTTCTAAGAGATCCTTCGCAAACTCATCCCCGCGTGGAAATTGGCGGAAGATCTTCTCTGTTTGGCTCGTATTGTTCAGCGCGTCAAGAAATTGTCCGATCGGTATTCCATGGCTATCAGCGCCCTCACCGAAGACTTTGGTCTTTGTCTTAAAAGGCGGTTGTCGCAGAAGCAGATCTCGCTGAGAGACGAACTGGACTGCCGCATCCTCAGACAGGTTGGTTATGGAGGGAGCGTCCCCAAAGACCCTTTCGAGCAGTGGATTGTCTACAATTTCTGTCAGCTCGACGCTGCGTTTGAGCTCGGCAAAATGGACGATGTCAGTTAGATCATACCGTAGCGGCGCGCTTGAAGAAAGGTTGTCATAGTTGGATCGACGGAATCGGATTCTTGGCTTGATCCGAATAATCGGGGTGAGTCCATAATCTTTCAATAAAGCATACAGCGTAACTGTGTAGGATTCGGCGTGTATCTTCCTTTCTAAAATTCCATGGTGTGTGAAGAAGTTGCCTTCTGGACCGGATCCGATAATGAGGCGTTCCTGGACCGGATCGCTGTCATTTCCAAAAATTATCATCCGGTGCTCTTCTCTACTATCGTCAACCATTTTGAACCTCCTTACTCAGGTTTCTGTCATGCAACCGGTTTATCGTCTTTGGTAGGCGACGTGCACCTCAAGTTTTTCAATCCAGATTTCGTGCTGAGCGCCGGCAGGGGGCTGAGTCGCTCGCACCCCGACAAGGTTTTCACCGACCGCGAACAGATTCGGCGCCGCTTCGAATACCAGCCAGCCGCCGTCGACGGTCGGTCTCCCCAGCGGGACGTTGTTGAGCCGAACTTCGATTTGCGCTTCGATACCTTTGGCCGCCGGAATGTTCTGAAGATTACCGGGGTGGCCGATCGTCGCCACAGTGACCACCTGCAGTCGCTGATCTGCCGGGAGGTCTTCCGCTTCAGGGTCGGACAACAGCAATCGGATCGCGATGCGCTCTACCCGGTCCGCCTCGGCGGCCACATCGTCAGCGACGACGACCGTTAACAGCGTATCCACTTTATCGTTGTTAGCCAGTTTCGCTGGAAGCGGCGCCAACATGTTCGAGTTGGCGTACGAGTGCCGGGGGGTAGACCAATCCTCAGGGTTGGGAATGACCCTCGGCCCGTGGCCGCCGCCGCGACGCTGGACGACGAAGACCTTGTGCTTACCTTGAAGCGTCTCCGGGCTACCGATTTCGTGGTATGCAAGCTGATGGCTCTGCCAATCCTGGCCCTTGTAAGGCGCGTCTGGCGCGTAGTTGAAGTTAAATGTCTGTATACCGTCGGCGCCCTGGTGCCACCAATTGGCAGCCATACCGCGAAAGACTTCAATCCCCGGGTTCTGGTATCCATCGGAGGCGTGATGGTCATCAATGGACGGATAGAGCTTGATAGGCGTCCCGACGGTAATTTGACGAAACGCGACGATGTCCACGTCGAACGACCGAACACCGAGTGTGAAGATGTCCACCAACTGCTGACGTGCCCAGGTTTCGACGTCCAGGGCGTCAAAATGGCAACCCACCAGGTTTTCTGGAACCCGCGCAGCAAGCAGGAACGGCCGTTCGCGACGCCGCTCGATCTCAAGCAACATCAGCCGCAGTTCGCGGATGAACTGCGTCAGCTTATCGCGGTTTAGCCAACCCTGTCCGGCGGGGAAAACCACACCCCGGGCGAAGTCCAATTCAATCCCGTCGAAGTCATACCTCTCAGCAACCTCTCGCAGATTCCGAAGCACATACTCATGAACCTCTTCAAGTGCAAAGTTCCAATAGCCGTTATCTTCATGCGTGCACCAGGGCGTGCGGAACATCCAGTCGGGGTGCTGCACTTTCATCGGTATCCGGGCGAACGGGCCAAGGTCGTTGTCCGAGCCATTCATCCGATGCGAGAAGAAGGCTTCCAGCCCTCGCTGCCGAGTCGCCTCCAGGACAATCTGCACGATGTCAACTCCCACCTCCACCCATTGGCGATAGAGTGGGTGGTCGTACAGCGGCAGGAACTCACTCGGATACGGCGCCTGATTACCCTCACCCCAGTTCCACCAGATACTGTCGATCTGGGAACCGGCGTCGTCCGCAAAGGTGAACAGGTGCGCCACAAACGCATCCACACTCCCGTGGGCATCGAACGAGATATTGATGGGATAGGTCACATCGAAGTTGAGGACAATCCGCCGGTTGCGATTCACAGCGGCGATATGTGCTTGCGAGAGTTGTGGTGTCATCGGTTTTGATTCAAAATCTTCTAAAAGAGGTCATTGAAACTTCTTTGGCAATTTGTCTTGCGGAACGCAGATTCACACAGAATCGACTCCCTCTGTCTAGATATTTCGTGGTGCCGCACATAGACTTTGATGCGGCGGGGACACTCCCTGCACACAGTCCTATTGCATCGGTGAGAAGGAGGTCGGGATGAGGGTGTTTGAGATGACTTCACCGACAATTGGACCGTTGGCTTCAGTCCGTGCCTTCGCTTCAATCCATTTGGGGTCAACACGGAAGTCGTCCCATGCCTTTGCCATCGCCGCCTCACTATCAAATTTACAGATGTAGACGAGCTCGTTGGCACCCGAGCGGGTCCAGAAACCGACAACTTCGATGCCGTGTCTGTCGAAGAGGTTGAAGGTGGTGTTCTCAAATCGGTTGAGGATGTCCGGCATTCGACCTTCCGGAATTATGTAGGTCCGCAGTTCGTAAACCATTGCAATTCTCCTTGATATGAAGGTGTATTGAGGGAAACGTATCTCACTCAACTTTTTCCTTCGCTTCCGTCTCGTATGTCTGCGCTGAAGGGTTTCCAGGCATTTAATCAACAGTACCAGTATAGCAGAGATTGGATTTCCAGTCAACAGGATAATCAGCTTCGGCGGTGGCTCTTATGATTCGTCTACGGTCTTAAAGGACACCTTCCCGGCGCAACGTCTGAATCTTCTCCGGCGACATTTTGAGGTCATCTCTCAACACCGCATCTGTATGCTCGCTGAGTTTTGGGCCAGGGCGATGCGTTGCTTTTGTATCGCTGATTTTAATCGGTGATGCCACCTGCCGCACGACACCGAACTCCGGATGCGGAATCTCCAGGATCATCTCATCTTCAGTCACCTGCGGATCGCCAAACGCCTCTTCGACGGTGTTGACCGGGGCACACGGCACCTGCCCTTTGAGCAACTTCAGCCACTGCGCTGTCGTCCGCTGACGTGACAGGTTTTTCAGGATGGGCCCCAGCACATCGCGATTTTCCAGGCGGTCCGAAAATGTCCGAAAGCGCGGATCGTCAGCCAACTCCGGCGCGCCCAAAATCCGCACCAGATTCTGATAGAACTTCTCCTTCGCGCACATCACCACAAGCCAGCCATCTTGGGTCGGCAATACCTGAGACGGTATCTGAGATGGATGCGAGGAATCCGCCAACCGTTGCGGCTGGTAGCCCTTCGTGAGGTGCCATGCCCCCACGTAGCCCAATTCCGAGAGCGCGGTGTCAAACAGGCTGACATCAACATCGCGCCCCAAGCCGGTCTCCCGCGCGCGCAGGATGGCGCTGATCGAGCCAAGCGCCGCCATCACTCCTGCACTCAGGTCAACGAGCGAAAGCCCTGTCTTCTGGGGCGGGGTGTCGGGCTCGCCCGTAATGCTCATCCAGCCGGCATACCCCTGCATCAAGTAATCGTACCCCGGCTCGCTTGCGCGGGCGCCGGTGCGTCCAAACGCCGAGAGGGAGCAACACACAATCGACGGTTTCACTTGCCAGAGAGCGGGGTAGTCCAGGCCGAGCTTCGCCG
>JAPUIP010000496.1 GCA_027296925.1 Candidatus Poribacteria bacterium
CACCTTTGGCAGAAAAAGGTGCAAATTTTTCCCACTCAACCCACCTCTCATTTCCAACGTCCCAGATTTAGCACAGAAAGACGGTAAAAAGAGGTGAAAAACAGAGACATTCAAACCGGTTGGGGGACCAAGTTTTCTTTACTTCTAACCCTTCTAACTGCATCTGCGCTGCTTTGGAGCAACCCGGCGGCGGAGGGGGCGAAAATGGACTACACCCACGCCAGAGGCATTGACCGCGCGGAGGTAAAGGGCAGCAGCCAGGAAACACTCCTCCCGGTCACACTATCGTCTCCACAAGGTATCGCCGTGGATACGGTTTCGGCGCCGGCAAGGATTCCAAGAACGACAAATACCAGCTTGTCAGTCGGACGGTAATCGACCGTCTTTTGGGGAATTTCGATGTGTCTGTGAATGGGTTCAAATATCTCCTTTTCGGAAATGACAGGAGCAAGGGCGGCCAACGGCGCATGCTCGCTGTGGGCGGTCAGCTTCCGGCGGACCCGCTTACGACGTGGGTTTCTTCTCTTTGCCATAGCTATCTCCTTAAAGGTAGAGTATCCCTTTGGGGGGACCTTTAAGAAGCTACGATGACAGGTATGGTCTGAGTTTCTCCTTAATCGAAGTGAGCGAATATTCCCTTTCATTGGACGAAATCGAGGTGTTAAGAAAAGCACCGAGCCCGGTTTGTGTCTAGAGGAGGTGCCGGTCCCCAAGGTTGGCATCAACGATGTGCTCATAAAGGTTCACAAGACCTCGATCTGCGGAACAGATGTTCACATCTATAACTGGGATGAGTGGGCACAGCAGACCGTTCAGACGCCGTTGGTTCTTGGCCATGAGTTCGTCGGCACCGTCGAAGAGAGCGGCAGTAACGTCCACGATTTCCACAAAGGTGGCGTGGTGAGCGGCGAGGGGCATCTGGTTTGTGGACGTTGCCGAAATTGCCTTGCCGGCCGCCGACATCTGTGTATGAAGACCAGGGGAATCGGCATCAATCGCGACGGTGCTTTCGCCGAATATCTGTGTATTCCAGTCACAAATGTGTGGTATTACGATCCAAGCATTCCCACAGATATACTGTCATGCTTCGATCCGCTTGGCAATGCGGTACATACGGCGCTGTCTTTTGATGTCTTGGGCGAAGATGTGCTCATCACCGGCGCCGGGCCGATTGGTATCATGGCAGCCGCGATCGTCAGACACGCCGGCGCGCGTTATGTCGTGATCACCGATATCAACCCCTACAGGCTGGAGCTCGCGCAAAGAATGGGAGTGACCCGCGCCGTGAATGTCACGCAAGAGCGGGTTGAGGATGTGATTAAAGCGTTGGGGATGAAGGAAGGCTTTGACGTCGGCTTTGAAATGTCTGGGAGTCCGGAAGCGTTCAGGAGTATGCTAGCAAATATGTGCCACGGCGGCAAAATCGCTCTGCTTGGCATACAGGAATCTCATGCCGCCATTGACTGGAACCAGGTCATCTTTAACGGGTTGACGATTAAGGGTATTTATGGTAGAGAGATGTACGAAACCTGGTACAAAATGACCAGCATGGTCCAAACGGGTTTGGATATTTCGCCGGTGATCACGCATCGCTTCCGGTATCAGTTCTTTGAAGAAGGTTTTGAGGTGATGCGGTCTGGCAAATCGGGAAAGGTTATTCTGAATTGGGTCGACTAAAATGGAGGTAAGATCCTGATGTTTGATACGATGAAATCCCATTTGAGGGAGCAACTTAGGCAGATCGAAGAAAGCGGACTGTTCAAAACCGAGCGAATCATCACCAGTCCTCAGCGGGCAAAAATCGACGTAAAAGCCGGTCAGACAGTCCTCAATATGTGCGCAAATAACTATCTCGGGCTGGCGAACCACCCGGAGGTTATCGAAGCCGCCAAAACGAGTTTGGACCGATGGGGGTACGGGCTTTCCTCGGTACGCTTCATTTGTGGCACGCAGGACATCCACAAATCGCTGGAGCGGAAACTCTCAGAATTTCTCGGTACGGAGGACACCATTCTCTACACTTCCTGTTTTGACGCCAATGGTGGGCTTTTTGAAACGCTGCTGACCGAAGAGGATGCGGTACTCAGTGATGCACTGAACCACGCCAGCATCATCGACGGTATTCGGCTGTGCAGGGCAAAACGGCTGCGTTTCAAAAACTGTGACATGGCGGATTTGGAAGCCAAGCTCAAGGAAGCTCAGGACTCACGTTTTCGTCTGATCGCAACGGACGGCGTGTTTTCTATGGACGGCACAGTTGCCAACTTGCAGGGAATCTGCGACCTCGCCGATCAATACGAGGCACTGGTCATGGTTGACGACTCCCATGCGACGGGCTTCGTTGGCAAGCAGGGGAGGGGCACGCATGAACACTGGGAGGTCATGGGACGGGTCGATATCATCACCAGTACACTTGGAAAGGCGCTCGGCGGCGCCAGCGGCGGATTCACAACCGGCCGGGGTGAGATTATCGACATGCTGCGCCAACGCTCGCGGCCCTACCTTTTTTCCAATACGGTTGCGCCCAGTATCGTGTCCGCATCGCTAAAGGCGCTTGAGATGATTACATCATCGACCGCTCTGAAAGACAAACTGGATGAAAATACCCGTTATTTCCGGGAAAAAATGTCCGCAGAAGGATTCGATATTCCATCCGGCTCCCACCCCATCGTGCCGATTATGCTCGGCGATGCAGCCCTGTCTCAGAAAGTTGCTGCACGGATGCTCGAAAAGGGCGTATACGTCATCGGCTTTTTCTATCCCGTGGTTCCCCAAGGCACGGCGCGCATCCGCACGCAGATTTCCGCTGCTCACTCGATTGAAGAGCTCGATTTTGCGGTCAAGATGTTTGCTGAAGTCAAACAGGAATTTGGCATATAGTATATTATTGAGACGAACGCGGTCCGGAATTGGAACACGCCCCAGAACAGATCGCCCAGATATATCGCCCCCGGCGAATCAAGCGTTTTGCTCCCGTAACCCGGCAATTTCGTA
>JAPUIP010000497.1 GCA_027296925.1 Candidatus Poribacteria bacterium
ATACCATTTTCAGTTAGAAGTGAGACGATTCGTTCTTGTCATTCTGAACGGAGCGCAGCGGAGTGAAGAATCTCTTGTTGGCTTTATGATTGCAGTCCTGAGATTCTTCGCCTTGCTCAGAATGACATAAGCCTATGCCGGAATAGTCTCATTTGAAACGAAACGTGGTATAAATCAAGTTCCTTTACGCTACATTAGGACGACGATAGGCCATGCAAGCGGCACTGAAGTACGTCACAGCGCAGAACAAGCTAACGACAAGTAGCGATAAAGTGAGTTGAGGAATCTCCCCCGCAATTGTGGGATTGCCGAGATATAGACATCGACGCAAAGCTGCAACCCCGTAGGTCAGCGGATTGAATTTCATCGCCCATTCGAGCAATACCGGGACACCAGATACGGGGAAGAAAGCACCGGAGAGCAGCCAAATGGGGATAAGAATGAGGTTCATAATAGCATGAAAACCTTGGGTTGATTCCATCCGCCACGCAATCATCAGCCCGAGATTCGTCAGCCCAAAGGCCAAAAGCATCATCACACCTATCATTGAGAGCACCGAAACGACGCTCAACGGCACCCCAATCACCGGTACAAAACAGAGGAAAAGCGCCCCCTGCAAAAGTGCCAGCGTTGTGCCGCCCAATGCTTGTCCGAGAACAACGCACCATCTTGAGACGGGGGCAACGAGCACGCCCTGTAAAAAACCTTCTCGTCGATCCTGCACAACGGAGATTGTTGCGAAAATTGCTGTAAACAGCAACACCAGAGTTACAATTCCGGGGTAAAAATATTCGATATAGTCTGTTCCCTCGGGGACACCCGCCGGGCGAAACGATGCGTTTAATCCGCCACCCAGAAGTATCCAGAAAACCAGTGGTTGAGCGATTGCGCTGACCCAACGACTGCGCTGACGCCGAAACCGGATAATCTCACGCCACCAGATGGTCATCACGGGGAGTAAAAACCGTCTCACTGATGCTGCTCTTCCTCTCCCCGAAAGCGATGTCCCGTCAGCTTAATGAAGACATCCTCAAGTGTCGGCTTTCCGAACCGCGCAGACTGAATCTCGTCCGGGAATGCAGTAATCACGTCTCGCACGAATTCATGGCCTTGACGACACTCGACACGCAACGAACGGTCGAGCAAAATGGATTCATACCCAAACTGTTGAGAGATTTTCATGCGCAGTTGCTCAGGAGCATCGGTAGCAATCATGACAACATCAGCGGCCACCCGCTCCTTCAGTTCATCTGGCGTCCCGACAGCAACCAATTGCCCCGCGTCCAGAATCCCGACGCGATCGCATCCTTCCGCATCATCCAGAATGTGAGTTGTCAACACCACAGTCACACCATCATTGTCCCGCAAACGTGCGAGAGATGCCCTGAAATTCCGTCGGGCGCCGGGGTCAAGCCCAGTGCTCGGCTCGTCAAGAAGTAAAACCTTCGGCTGGTGAAGCATGGCCTTAGCGAGTTCGGCGCGTCGTTGCAGACCGCCGGAAAGGGTTTCCACTAAATCTCCGGCGCGATCGCCTAAGTCCAGATGATCGAGTACCGTCTGGATTCGGCCCCTCAGCGAACGTCCCCACAGCCCGTAAAGATGGCCGTGATGGCGAAGATTTTCAAGAACCGTGAGCTTCTCATCCAAACTCGGATGCTGAAAAACCACGCCCAGGTGCTTTCTGATGGCAGATGACTCGTGAACCAGATTATAACCGAGTATGCGCGCCTGACCATGAGTTACCGGAATCAGGGTAGAAAGCATCTTAAACAGCGTGGTTTTGCCGCTGCCGTTCGGCCCCAAGAATGCGAAAAGCTCGCGCTGCGATATATGAAAAGTGACGCCTGCAAGTGCTTGTCGAGACCCATAAGCGTGACGCAGGTTTTCGACTTCAATACAAGCCATTTTCTACAACTTGCAAACTCAACTTTCGACGCGATCTATTCAAAACGCGACGCCATCGTTGCATATCATCACCATTAGCCGTAACCAGTTCTGCCCCAACACGTGACGCGCAAACAGCAATCAAGACATCATTAGCATGATCACGAGGTCTTATCTCTCCGTACTGTCGTGTATAATAAGACATTATCTGACCTGCCCGCTAGAAAATCTTCAGCTTCAGGAGAAACAATCCGGCCAACACTTGATAACGCTTGAACCATCCGATCTAAATCCGATTTGTCTCCCCGATTCCGCGTGCCTACATATATACTGCTCCACAGAATTTCTTTGTAGGTCGGGTTTCCAAACCCGACGATCTCTTCCCGTCGAGATTGGAATCTCGACCTACAGTCGATGATCGAATTTATTTCGTGGAAAAGTATAGTTCCATCTAGACTCAGCAAGTGTTCCTCAGGGTAGCCTTTCAGAGTCATAGGTTTACACAACAGATTTTCGCTTCGCCTCAGTTGAAACACGACGGATAGGGAAATCTTATCTCTGCTATTTTTTGAGTGCAAGGGTTAAGTCCTGTGTGACCGTTCCTCCAGCCTCAACAGTGACGGATACGGGAGCGTCCTTGTTCGTGCCGCAGGCGGCCTGCCAATACCCTAGCTTGTATGTTCCCGGCGGAACGTTTTCGATCTTGTACTCTCCCTTTTCATTACTGGCCGCAAAATACGGATGCGGAATGTACGCAATCCACCCCTGCATCCAGCCATGCACATCGCATTTAATGGGCACAGGTCCTTCAGCTTTCTTGACTTTAGGCAGACGCATTTTCCGCCGATTTTTGCCCTGCGCTTTGTTATAAGCCTTATTGGTATTGCTAAAGATATGGATGTTGTGCATGATACGATCACTGTTGATCATTGTCAATTGTTGACCAACCGGAAGGAGATTCACATGGGGTAGGAACTGACAACCCTTCTGATCAATTTCATACTTCACGCTCTTGTCTTCTGAGAAACCAGCCCCTTCGGAAATGTCTATCAGATAGACGATGACGTCCCGCAGGGCATTTCCGTCCCCGACAACTAAGGATTCCTCGAACTTGTCGGTCTTCCCGCAAACATTCTGGTCTTTTGTGATTTCGAGTTTCTTCATTTCAGGAGCGTCACCTTCATATTTCACAACGCCGGTGATGGTTCCTCCGTTGGCAACATTCACAACTTTATAGGAAGCTGGGAAAACAAGTGATTCTACGGCTTCATCTTTGCCAGCCGCGCCAGCGGCACCAACATAATAGCATACGATGAATAGGGCTATGATTGAAACAACTTGCGTTTTCATGAGTTAAACTCCTTTGAAATCTAGATATTATTTCCGTTTTCCCTTCTCTGGACGGCGCCCCTCAAGGCGAAGAGAACACCGACCGAAATCAGGGCAACGAGTGGTGGATAAACAAACCGTTTCTTTGACGGAACGGGCTCAAGGACGAAAGTGTACCACGTTGAAATTGCCCGCTTGGTTTTGACGTCCCCGTTTGCGCCATCCCATCCCGAGAAGGCGATTGGGATGAATACCCCCGACTCAAACTGAAGGTCATTTTTATCTTCCGTGGTTAGGGCCCTTTTTACCCACAGGCGGTATCGGCCATCCTCATAGACACCTTCTGCCTGCACTTGACTCGCGGCCGATTGCACTGTCGCCTTATCAATTCCCTTCGCATTCATCTCAGTAATCTTCTGGGGCTCAGAAACCTTCCAATGCCAGAGGTAAACGGCACGACGGGCATCCCCCCAGATGAAGTAGGGTTTCGGCTCTGTTGGACCCTGGGGAACTTTCACGGGAAACTGGATTGCAATGGCATCTTCAAGTATCTCCGCCGTCTCTTCGTCCGCCTGCGGAAGGGTCTTTGTCCGGTCGTCCCACGTAAAGAGAAACGCGATCTCCTTATCATTATAGAATGACTTCGCTGTGACGGAGTCAATCGAGGGATTGAACTGGCGCGGTTCAATAACAACCTGACCAACCAGGGGGAAGTAACTGGATTCGAGGGTATTCCACGCCTCATCGCCAATCGGGGGCAGATCGCCGGGGCGATATTGGGCTCTCAGTACTTTGTCGCCAATCGCCGGTTGGGGGATTGCTTCTGGCCCCAGCGACTTGACGTAATTTGCAATGTGCCAACTCTTCTCAAAAATTGGCTTCATCCCCACATCCAGTTTTGCCTTCTCTTCTGGGGTCGGTTCCTCACCCTCTTCAACCTTAAGCATGATATCCTCAAACGCATAGAGTTTCTCTTCGAGCCCCTCGTATTCCGTCTGTTCAGCATCTGCGAGTTCGTCGCTATCCATCTTTGCCTCAAGCTCGGTCATACGCGCCGATTCGGCATCGCTGAGCCCCACCCGGAAACTTGAAATGAACGAAGGCATCGGCGATCCGGCAATACCACCAATAAACCGTTTGAAGATATCTTCTGTTGTTGCGCCGCCTCTATAATTCCATTTTTGCTCAAGATTGGCGGGCCATATGCGAAAGCCCCACTCGTCGGTCAGATCTGGCGCAGACGTTCCATCCCCTCGACCGACGGCGCCGTGACACGCATTACACTCCAGTTGTTTGTATAATTCTCGCCCCTTCGTGACGCTCTCTCCGGAGTAAGGCACCTTGCCGGATAAATCAATCTCCACTGGTGAGGCGTCTTCAAAACCGTCGTAGAAAGTTTTTATATGGGCAACGATTTGCCAGCGTTGGTCTTCGCTGAGAATACCTTCCCAAGCGGGCATAGACGACCCCGGCATCCCTTTCGAGATAATGTCGAAGAGATCTTGATCCGTCGGAAGTTGGCCGCTTCCGGTGGAGCGAATCTTATAGAGTCCTTTCGTAAAATCCCTCGGTCTCGGCAACAGATTCGCTGCGCCCGCACCATCGCCGGCGCCCTCTACACCGTGGCAATGTGCGCACTTATCATTATACAGTGCCTTTCCAGTCTCAGAGGCAGCGGGCGCTTTCTTGCCTTGGGCAAAAACAGGAATGACGATAACACTCAACAAAACGAGATTAGCTATGAAAACGCAAAAGAATCTGTGGTTGGTACTCATTGTGCCTAATGTGCCCCCTCACCAGACGTTCTCGGACGATAGCCTGTATACTCAGACAGAAAAAGAATCACTTCCCAAATCTCTTCCTCCGTTAGATAGTTTTCCCAGACCGGCATCGCCGAATCCCACGGTGTTGCTGCAGGTGGTAGCTCCGGACCACCTTTACTGATACGCCAGAACAGGAAAGATTCCTGGAAATTCGGAATAATCCCTGGATCTTGAAAGTTTGCGGGCAGCGGTTGGAAACCGTGTGCAAAATGCCCTTTTCCATCGAGATTATCGCCGTGACAGAAAAAGCAATTCTGATAGTAAACCCGGCGCCCGTTCTCAACATGGACGCGGAACGCTTCTGCGTCGTCCTTTTCGAGATGACGGAAAGGATTTTCAACCTCTTGCGAAGTCCCGATCACTTTGTCACGATAGGTTAGATCCGCGGGTGGCGCCGGATGCGCCGTCCGTAGGGCCGCCGGTGGGTCTGCCCGTGTCGAGACTTTGGAAAACGTAAAACCAAGCATCACGAGTGGAATCAGAACGAACAGGGCCGTGCGTCTCACCTTCTTACTCTCATCAGCCAGGGTTTCTTTGATCGGGCGGAGAAATTCCCGAAATCGGTCATCCTCAACCGAAACGTGGACGAGGATTGCCAAGATGATCAACCACAGATACATAGCGATTAGGCTGGAAGGTAGCGGCACGGAAATAATGCCGCCAATGACGAATTTCAGGAAAAGCCAAAGTAGAACAAAGAGGATCAAACATTTCGTAAAAAGAGGCATCCGTTTCATCGTGAGCCAATCTCCTTTATTCAGCGGGTACCGGTTCTGCCGCTTCAGCACCCTCTGCTGCGGCAGCAGTTTCGCCGGCCGCCTCACCCGTCAATGTTGTCAAAAATGCGAGTAAATCATTCATGTCCGCCACCGACAACAACTGCGGGAAGTTGCTTGGCATGGGGGAAGTCACGGCGAGTCGTTTACCGAAGGCGCGACTCGACTCCATCGTATCAACATCGAATTGATCGATCGTTCGTTCGGCCCCGTCGACATTTAAGATCACTTCATCATCAGTTTCTGAGACTAACTCTCCAACAATCGGTTCATCATCGTCAAAGGTGGTCACCGTGACCTGAACCTTCACATCCGATTTCGAGATTGTCTGCGTCTCATCTCCAACTTTGAGTGTAATGCTCTCCTCATCCTCTTCAACGAGCTCACCGCTTATCGGCGCCGTTGCGTCGGCGGGCGTGGCTTGAACCCAAAAATATCCTTTTTCCTTCAGGTTGACCAGCTCTTCAATGGGCTCCGGTTCAAGCTCACTGAACAGAATTGTTCGTTCAGTTTCGCTGCCGTCAGGGGCCTTTATCCGCAAAACCATCTGCTCGCTATCTTGGGAGACAAGTGTTCCCTGGACGGCCGCCCCACCGACTCGCACGGAGGCCGAACCGTATCCACTCACAATTTCAGCATTCGGTTTCAGGATGGATTCTTCGATATAGCGGAGGCTATTGAGCGCGGCGATGTCGGTTAATTCCGGCGCAGCGACAACTTCAACCCCCTCATCAAGAGTCTGATCGATTGGCTTCTCGAGCCCAGCCACATTGTGGCACGCCACACATTTGGCACCGTTGACGAACACATTTTTGCCCCGATCCGGGTCTCCGGTCAGGATTGGTGGAAGGACTTCTACCCCAACCGCAGCACTTCCGGTGTCAACGGGGGGCTCAAACGGAGTCAGATCCACCTCTCCACCCTGGCTCTGCAGGAAGGCGATGACGGTTTCGATCTCAAGATTTGAGAGACTGATTGGGGCTTTCCACACCGGCGGCATGATTTTGCCATACCCGGGGACAAGGAATTTCTCTGGTTCATACGCAGACTCGATGAAATACTCTTTGGCTGTCATCCCCGGCTTTCGTGTCGCAGCTCGCGTGCCAATCCCTGTCAGATCGGGACATCGACCTTTTGGGGCTGAAGGATCCAATGTGTGACAGGTAAGGCACTTGCCTTTACCCTTAAAGATTGCTTCGCCAGCCTCAACGAATGCGTCGGGTGTCCTTTCTATACTTGACAGATCCAGTTTCGCCGTAGAAGTTTCGGGAACAATGCTGGCAGTGAAAGCGTAAAACCAAATCACCAGGAGAGAAAAAGAGAGCAACTTCATCACACGTTGCCATAACAGGATGTTCGCGAACGCAAAGAGGAAGAACCACAGCGACCAGGGAAGCAGATTGGCCGAGGCGATTGGGAAGGCAGAAGCGCGTGCGATGTAGGCAATGAAACTCACTATCATCAAGACTAAACAGATAATTCGAATGAGCGTTTTCATAGATTTTCTTGCGAGTAAAATCGACTGCTAAGGAACGCAGGTCTCAATTCAATTCCGTTATACATCCCAGGTTGACTAATCATCGCCTGCTGAAACGGCTTGCGCTTCAGTGTGTACTTCTGTTTCCTTCTTTCTTCTCCCCCAACAAGCCGATCCAGAAAATGAAGCCGACCAGAGCAAAGAAAATGACCATGATGACTGCAATGATATTTACCGCATCACTGAGACGAGGGGTAAACGAATCCGGTGAGGTGTCCGGCATCACGCCAAAGATATGCCAATTCTCACGGAGCCCCGACCTCGCATAGCCCATCAACCCCATCAGTGATGTGAAAGTGATCGCCAGAAGAATCAGCACATATTGAGAACGGTCTGTCATCTTCCCCCAATTAATCGTGCCAGACACCATCGCTCTGCGATACATAATCAGGTCAATAATCGTCACCGATATCATGACGAATAACGCGATAAACACTTGAATGGGCGTCAGTGTATTGATCCGGAAATCAGTCACCACTCTGAAACCCGCGACACCGATACTGACTATCGCAATGACAGCAAAGCCAAAGATGATCGCGATGGCGATATTCCCAATTTTAGCCCAACCGACTATCGGTGTTTTACCCAATCGACGGTAAAACAGAAAGCTCAAGAAGGTTGTCAGAATGATGAGGTTGACAACGGTGTTTTTCGCCGTCATCAAACCGAAAAGGCCAACAAGCGGATGATACCGACCGCCCATTGCAGCCACTTCTTGCGGGGTCGCAATCAGCGAACGTGGGGTCATCCAGATGGCAACGCAGACAGCGATAATCGCCGCCATGTATGGGCGATAACGGGCATATTTTTCTGCGCCTTCGATACGGCCCATCCCCGACCAGAGATAATAGTTCGCACCGATGAATAACACACCAATCATCACCGCTTGTATGATGAACAACCATGAAAACAGACTTCCCATCATATTGATGCCCATTGTTTGGTTGAACTGGTAAATCTCCCGTCCCAACCAGTATCCGGCAAATGGGAGGGGGATAAGCCCACAGAGCGCGATGAAGTTGCCCGTGTATCCCATCCAGTCATAGTGCTCCCGATCTTCACGGGATGTCGCAACGAGAAAACGGAAGGCGGCATACGCCGCAACAATTGAACCGCCAAAAGCGATATTGCCAATAAATCTGTGAATGTTGATGGGCATCCACGTAAAATTGTTCACGGCTTCCCATGTGGTGCCAATGAAATTTCCGGTCTCTTCATCGATACCGGACGGGCTGGTCTGGTACGTCAGCCAGGAGTTAGAAACGAACATAATCGCCGTACCAAATATATTCAACAGGACGCCGAGAAATAGGTGCCACCCCTTCCGGTTTTGCATCTTATCCCAAGCATAAGAGTAAAGATAGAGCGTAAAGGTCTCCCCAAAGAAAAGAAAAACGTAGAAAATCATCGTTGGCCCGAAGATTCCTGTCATTTTATTCATCACTTTAGGGTAGCACCACATCAGCACAAAAACGAGTACGCCACCCAGCAAAGCGGTTGTAGAGAAAGCCGCCATACAGAGCTTAATGAACTCTTGCGCCATTCGATCGTATCGCAGATCTTTTGTCCGCATACCGACAAACTCGATAACAACGGCAAACATCGGCACCCCGAGAATAAAAGAGCCAAATAGCAGGTGCAACTGCGCCGCAATCCAGGCGGCATTTCGGCTTCCAATCTTGGGGAAAGGGCGATACTCGGTATCACCGACATCCTGCTGAGCGAATGCCGGGAGAACGAGCAGTAGGGCATAAGCGATGAGTAATACAAGGACAGCGTATGATCTTTTTCTCGAATTAGCGGGAAGGAAACGTCGGGTAAGACTCATCATCATTTATATCTCGTTTTTGAATGCGAATAGATGGGGAGTTGAGGGGAGATACTATTTTTTGCCTTTCTGTTTGAAATCGGCGCTCGTAAATTTGACCGAAATATCTCCGCTCGCAGGAACTTTGACCGTCCGATTGGCGACCCCGAGCGATTCATGCCATGCGAGGGCACGGTATTTACCCGCAGGGACGTCTTTTATCGCGTAAGTTCCCTTGTCATTCGAGCTTTCGTAGGCATCGGCGCTTAGCCACTTCCCATCCTTATCCTTACCACCGGTGATGGCAAAATAGTTATTGTCCACGACGACGATGTATCCACTCATCCAATCGTGAATATCGCAGGTAAACTTAATGGACTCAGCCTTTTCTAATTTCAGCGGCAGCGCTCTGCCCGGCTTGGGGATTTGCCAGTTGACCGCCTCGTTCTTTTTGGCGTGGGAATGGACGTTATGGGCAACCGGATCACTGGAGATTACATCTATAGTGGTACCAACGGTCACCGCCATGACATGCGGATAGTACGTGCAACCGACCTGATCCATGACGGGATTTTGGGCGGGCGGCGTTGCCTTGGCTCCCCGTGCGCGCAAGTAGACGACGACGTTTTTTATCCCTTTACCTTTGGAGACGACAAGCGCTTCTGAACGGCCACTTTTCATGGCGTCGATGCAATGCTGATCTTTGGTCGCTTTCACCATCTGACGCGCAGGCGCATCCCCGTCGTAGGTGATTTCACCCACAATTGTACCGGCATAAGTGACTCCTGTTATGAATATGGCACTGAGTACGATCAGCGTTTTCACTGCTTTCATTTTGACTTTAAATCCTTTCTTTGTGAAATTGCAGTATTGTAGATATTTTGAATTGACAGCGCACTATAATAGCATCATAACAAAAAAGAGATCAAGCATTAAAATCGATGTATCACGGATATCCGTGACGCCACGGCGGTGTGAAGCAGAGCTCCCTCTCTACTCAACATCCATCAAGGTCGGACGGAAGGTCTCTTTGATAAAGGCGAGGAGTTCTTGCTGTTTCTCATCATTGAGATAGAACTTAAAAGCAGGCATGTCATCTTTGCCGGACGCGACGCTATGAGCCATCTGCTCGTCGCTATGTTTATCCCAGAACTCCAACGTTGTGAAATCGGCCGGATCGAACCGCTTGAAGCGACCGATTCGACCACCGCCCTGCCCGTTGCCGCCGTGACAGCCGGCACAATATCGCGCATAATTATACTCAACTTCAGAGCCATATTTGGTGCTTGGATCCACGGTGCGACACAACCAAATCAGCAGACTGAGACTGATGACGAGCATTCCAACGATGACCAGCAGATGGCGAATCATCCAGTATCTCCCGAACAGACAATAAGTAGGTGGACATAAGTTTTCGTAGGAGAGGAATCCCCCTCGAAGACTCGGGACTTCGCCCCTCGGGGACTCGGGATTTCACTTTCCTCGATAGTCGTTGAAGGGATTCAACTCCTACAAAATATGCAAAAATTTCGGTCTAGGTACTTATCAGAATCACTCTCCAAGTGAGAGCATATAGTCCCGGACAAGCTGAATCTGTTTTTCAGCATCATTATCCGCGTAGCCCTCGACAGGCAAATGCTCTCCACCAATCTTTGGCCAGTTCTGCGGCATTGCCGTTCCCGGTTGGAAGGCCCCCGGATCCTTCAGCCATTCGATGATCCAGTCTGCTTTGAGACGCTGCTTGGCAAGAGAAAGATCTGGGCGTCCGGCTTTGTCGCTCCCGGCCGGGATGTCTTCGCCCTGTTCCGGATGGCAGGAGGTGCACTGGAGTGCCTCAAAGATCTCCTTACCGGTACGAAGCTCTTCCCGCATTGCCGGTTGGAGAGCAATCGTTTCGTAGGGGAACGGCTCGTCGGAAAGCGCCGAGAAATACTTGACAAGAGCAGTGGCTTCCTCGTCGGCAAAACCAAAGGTCGGCATCCGAACTTTCAAACCATAGCGGATGGGTGTCGGATGCTTCAGAAACTCGAACAACCAGTACGGGTAAACCCTCGCACCTTCCGCTTGCAGAGTCGGTGGGGCAAAACGCTTCGGGTCTAGCAGGTCTGGCCCCTCATGCGCCGCAATGACGTCAACAAACTGTCCACCCTTTCCTTCAATCTGATGACACCCCGTGCAATTATATTTCTTAGCTAATCGACGGCCAGTGTCAATCTGCTGCGTTTTCTCGCTCAGCTGATGCATATAACTGGCCGGATACGGTTGGGGCTGGAAACTTTTGAGCAGCACGGCAAGCACACGCGCATCTTCCTTATCGATTGGAAATACGGGCATCCGAGGGATAATGCGACGTGTCTGGTAACCTCTCGGATTCGTGACCTTTCCAATTGTCCACCCGTGCCAACTGTGTTCAATATCTACAGTGTCCCCAAAATCCAACTCCTCAACGATCTTCGCACCAAACTCACCCAGATCGACGCCGACTTTCGACTCATTTTCAAAGCCCGGAATGTTATGGCAGCCAAAGCAGCCGTATGTGCGGAGCAACTTTTCTCCCTCAGCCGGATCGACCTCCGCGCCGGAATTTCCGGTGTCGACAATCGGAGAAGAAGTCGGTGATTGCAGGCTCATCAAATAAGCTACAGCATTCTCAACTTCAGGGTCAGTCAGACGTAGGTTCGGCATCACCGTATCGGGGTCATACGCTTTCGGATCACTAATCCACTGACGGAGAAAACTGGGTGTCACTTTGTTACCGACGCTATCCAACTTCGGTGCAAAATCGCTCCCCAATCCGTCTACCGCATGACACGCTAAGCAACCGACCGTTTTTACAATCTCCTCACCGGCGGCAATCGCTTCAGGCGCTGTCGTGTATGAAGCAGCCGCCTGATCGATGGTCGGGTCCTTCATCTGCGCCAGGTACGCTGCGATGGATTTTACCTCGTCAACAACCTTGTCAACCACACTGTTTGGATAAGAGTATTCGGTGCCATCGCCTTTCTGCAGGATAATGCCGTCGCCCGTCCGGGTCACAACCCCGGTGTGCACATTTCCATTTCTGAGATAGACAACCTGGGTCAGCTCCGGGTTTGGGAAGAAGCTTGGCATTTTGGTATCCGGCAAATAGGCCGCCGGTTTTTTGATCCAATCCTCAATCCAATTGACATCCTTCACTTTACTGCCGATTTTAGCGAGCGAGGGCCCCACCTTGTCGATGTTGTCTAAAGCAGAATACCCGTCGACTGCGTGACAGCCGTGACATCCAAGGTCTTCAAAGAGCGCCATACCTTTTGAAAGATCGGGTGAATAATCGCGCGATTCCCCCGTTGCTGGATCGGGATAGTCCAACATCATCACGCCATCATGACAGCGACGACAGTTGGACTGCATATATCCACGAAGCTTTTCTGAGGATTTGCCGGTCTGCTCATCCAGTCCTAAGGCCGGTGTGAGCCAATATTCCTTATGCGTCAAGGCGTGCGCAGCTTTGGCGGTGAGAGCTTGTCCCTGCCCACCATGACAGGGGGTACAGCCAAATCTTTCGGCGGGGTGTTTGGCGAGCAGCACATCTCGGTGCGGGTGTGTACGCAGCACAGGGTCATATCCGGTTTCATACGAAATTTCGACCTCGGCAAAGATGTCCGGATCATTGAAGGTAATCACACCATTTTCGCTTAATACGTAATCACCTTCTTCTGCGTCATATTCATCGACGAGAACCGTTTCGCTGCCAACCTTAACGAAGGGATGCATCAATTGATAAGAAGGCTTGTTTTCGCCATCGCCTTCAATCTCAAACGTCTTTTTCGCGTATCTTTCGTATCCACTTTTGTCCGTGGCAAAGTGGCATGTTGCGCATCGATCCGCCGTATAATCAAAATCTTGAAGATAGTATTGAACCAGTGATCGCGTATTTGTAAACGGACTTTCGGCCAAGGTGCCGAGAAACGTGCGCTTAATACCACTGACATCGTCGAGTTTTTCTTGAATCCTTGCAACAGCGGCGTATTTCGCTTGGTCTGCTTGAGCCTCATTCACCTTCGCACGAAGGTCACTGATTTTGCCCGTCAGCGCGGTATCCGCCGAATTATATTTCTGGGCAAGCACATATTCCGCCAATGCTTTTTCGTGATGCTCACTGGTCTCATAAAAATCAGCCAAACCCCCATAAGCGTCAGAGAGGTTCAGACCCACATCTAATACCGCATCAGTTAATTCGCCTTCAATCTGCCCTTCAAGCTCGTCCAACTTCCCTTTCCATTTTTGAACGGAGTCATCTTTTTCAGAGCCATGTGCCTCATGCAGGGTGTGTTGATATTTATAGTTGATTGCATCCGCCTCGCTCTGCACGAATTTGCGATCCTGCAAGGCTTCATCAAGTTTTATCTTCTGCTTTTCAATTTCCCTTTTTAACTCACTCTCTCGCTTTAGTTCAATGTCTTGAGGGGCGGACATCCCAGGCAAATCCTGCTTTGCCTTTTTCAATTCGATTTTGGTCTTTTCGTATTCGTATTGGTAAAATTTCCTTTGAATCTCTTTCCACGGTCGTCTGGTAACGGTTTCATCGAAAAACCCCCAGAGGGTCACAAGCCCCAATAACCCTGAAAGGAGGAAAAATAGGGTTGAATACGATTTTTCTTCGACTGGGATTTCTTTTTTGCTCCTCACGGCTACTGTTGACTCCTTATTGTTTGAATCAGTAGATGGGCGAATCAACGAATCACGCATCACCTATGACTCACGGTATTTTGAGCATTTCACGATACGAAATAGGGTATCAAATATTGAACCATGGTGTCACCCAAACGTATTTGACGTTCGCTCCCCATCGGAGAGCCATTTTGATTGGTAATGAAAACATCGTTAAAAACAGAAATGAAATGATAATATATCGGACCAATCCAAGCTCTTGCAAAAATTTGCTAGTCTTGATCTTCCAAAGGTAACAGATCGGACCTAAAGCGTAGTAGCCCGCGACAAAAATGAACCCCACGAAAGTAGCCGTTTGGTCGTTTCGAATGCCCAATAAATAGGTCAAGTTGATATTGGTTAATGGGACAACCTTATGTGGGTCCCACTTGACCCAAGGGGCAAAAAGGTTCCAACCCGGCCCCCTTAAGAAAGTACCAACGATCATCAGCACAATCCATAGCACAAAAAAACCGAAGCAGAACGTGCCGATTGCGAATGGACGCTCTTTTAGTGTATAGTAGCCTTTCCCCTTGGGGTTAATGTCGATATAGGGTATAGCGATTAAACCCCCAATGATGAATCCTGGCAGAACGACGCCGGCAATCCACGGATCAAAATAAACCAACATTTCCTGTAGTGCAAGGAAATACCACGGGGCCTTGGAAGGATTCGGAGTCTGTGTGGGATTACTCGGCTCCTCCAGGGGAGCATCAATCGTAATCGACCAGACGGCGAGGATGAGCATCACAATAATCGCGCAGACGAACTCACTGCGACACAGGTAGGGCCAAACGTAAACCTTATCTTTCTGAGCAGCTTCGGCGGGGGTACCAGCCCGATCGTTCCGACGAGCCTGACTAAATGCGAGCCATGTGAAAAACGGCAATAAAAACATAATCGCCATAATCGGGACATTATCAGCTTTTGTAACAAGTTCAAGAAAATGTTCCATGCATCACCTCAGGAGATTCAAATAAATCCGGAAGGAAAAACGGGTTCTATAGCGGACCAGAAATACCGCCATCCTTGCGGACCCGCCAAAAGTGCAACGCTATCAACACACTGGCTAAAAGTGGCACAGCGACACAATGGAGAATATAGAACCGCAATAGCGTCGATGGGCCAACGATTGTTCCACCAAGGAGCGCAAAACGCACATCATTCGATTGTGTAACAATATCGTGCGGATGGAACGGACCTTCATGCCCTAAGACAGGTGTTGCTCGCGCCATATTCGTCCCCACGGTGACTGCCCAAAATGCAAGTTGATCCCACGGCAGCAGATAGCCAGTAAAACTCAAAAAGAAAGTCACAAGGAGAAGGATAACACCAACCGACCAATTAAACTCACGCGGCTTTTTATAAGAACCTGTCAAGAAGACCCGGAACATATGAAGCATCACAGCGATGACCATGCCGTGGGCGGACCAACGGTGCATATTGCGCAGGAGCATCCCAAACGGGATGTCAAACTCAAGATACTGCACGTCATGAAATGCGTACTCCGCTGTGGGGCGATAGTAAAACATCAACAGGACGCCGGTAACAGCGGTGACCAGAAACATCAAAAAGGTAATCCCACCCATGCACCACGTAAACCGGAAATTAAGAGCATGTCGCGGCAACCGCGGGGGATGGAGGTGCATCCATACATTTTGGAGAATCTGGAGGGTATACCGTCTACCTGTATCTTCATAACCGTGGCGAAACATCGATCGCCAAATCTGAGAATTTGTTATCTTCTCTTTAAGTCCGTTACGTCTTTCGTTCATAGAAAATTCGTAGCAAGCCTGATGAGCGACCGTCAAAGGTCTAGAATCTCAAATCCTTGATCGCCTCTCATTCGGCAAAGCTATATGACTCCTTTCGCTCACATAAGATTTGGTGCGCTCCAGCTAAACCGTCAAAGCGGAACCGGGCTTTCCCCAATCGCCCCTTTCTTCCAGGAATTTCACGGACTTATCAATCAGAAGCTGTCCGTCTGCCGCTAAAGTGATTTTCACACGCTCAAGGGGACGTGGAGCGGGGCCTTCAAAGTTTATTCCATCCCGATCAAAACCCGTCCCATGACAAGGACACTTAAATTTATTCTCGGAAGCAAGCCACCGGGGGGTACACCCAAGATGGGTGCAAATCGCCAACAACGCGTAAAACTCACCATTTTCTTGCCGAACAATCCAGACGCGATAAGGGTTCTTCTTCCACTTTTCGCTCACGGTCCCAGGGGGATATTCGCTGGGGAATCCGGCCTTAAACACTAAGGACGGCTCGAAAAGAACGCGTGGGTATAAAAATCGAATCAATCCGGGACCGAAGGCGAGGCCGGCAGCGGCAGTAAAATTCCCCCATCCCAGAAACTTAAAAAATTGACGTCGGGATAACATTTACTCACCTCAAATTCAAAATTGTTGATAGCATAAAAGAACGACGCTTGAAAAGCATACGCCATGCGTATAGAAATCGCCAATTGTTCGTCTGAATTTTAGATCGGCATATTATAGCATTACTCAAAAAAGAGATCAACACTAAAAAAAAGGAAATCACGGATATCCGTGACCCTACAAAATCTTCTTTCAAAAACAGGGAGTGAAGTATCTGGTCAAATAGATGCTATACAATGTAGGGGACGCGCTCCGTCGCGTCCCATTGACATCAACTTAAGGGGCACTGGACCTTTCAGCCCCGTTTACGGGGGTTCTCCTCCATTAGCTCGGAACTTCAGATCCGAGCGACCAATCTCTCAAACGCCCGAAGCTAAAGACTTCGGGCTGATAACTTGAAAAGATCATAAATGATCCTGATGTCCTCGGAATCACCAACAAAACCTTAACTTGATGCGCATGCGCTTTCCCCAACAGAACCCTCATGCGTTTGTGGGGCAAGCCCTACACTACAAAATTCGCATCTCCGTTGCAGAATGCCCGTTTTATGCAGAACATCGTTGACCAATACAC
>JAPUIP010000498.1 GCA_027296925.1 Candidatus Poribacteria bacterium
GTTGAAGCGATTTTCAAGTGGGTGGAAGCACAGTACGCTGGAGGCAGAGAAGATGCGATTTCTGAAGAAGAGATGTTGGCACAAGTTGAGCGAAACGGGGTGAGAACGCACTTAGACGAGGAGGTTCAGCGTGGCGAAAAAGCGTAAAAGCAATCGCAAGCTCAAAAGGGGAGATTATCCTCCCTTCGCCGTTCCCGACGCTACCTGGCGGACATTCACAAGCACCGACTTCGCGTGGCTAAAAGCGGAATTTCAAAAGCAGATTGAAATGACCCCTGATTTAACACTCGAAGAATTTGCGATTCGCCAAGGGGTCCAACCGGAACTGATACAGCGTTTCAGCGATACAGATGAAGAGTGCGTTACCGTCTGGCATGGGACAACAGCAGATTGCGCGCGATCCATTATGGCCGAAGGATTCAGCACATTGGGGAACCCCCAGAAGAAGATCTGGTTTACCCGAAAACCGGATGAAGCCAATGGGTACGCCAAACGCAAATCGGGGAAACGCGGTCAGGCCCCGGTTGTTTTCAAGTGCATTATTGATCTCGGCAAATACCCAGACTTTGAGAGATCGACCGCCGACCGTTATGCTTTTCGACATCCCCGTATTTCGAGAGATGTCATCCATCATGTATCCAACTTGAAGTCCCGTATTCAGCCAGATCTCATGAAGCGTTTTTCGGCGGGATTTAATCGAGGAAATGCTCAGATTCCAGCGACCCACCTGATCCTCTGGTACGGCACGACGACAGATCGCGCCAAAGTGATCATGACCGAAGGATTCAAAACAGCGGAAAAATCCGATGCGGCGATCCGGTTTACCCGAAAATCTCGTGAAGCCCATTCTATCGCTAAAAGGGAGTCGAAGGGCAATGGCACGGCACCGGTGGTCTTTCGGTGTGAAATTGATCTCGGTGAATATCCAGATTTCGAGAGACCGAAGCCGCATCATTACGCCTTCAGATACTTCCATATTTCCAAAGACGTGATCCGTGAAGTTTTTGACTTGGAGACGAGCGCAGGAAATCATCGATTATCCGGCAAAAAGGACTTAATCGAATCGATAGATATTATGATCACCAAAACCTCCGGCCAATTGGGGATTCTGTCCTGGATTAATCACTACCTGAAGCTTAAAGGCGGTGAATCGATCAATGAAGACCATCCCGCTGTTGAGGCGATTGTGAAGTGGGTGGAGGCACAATACGCCGCCGGCCGGGATGCCCCGATTTCCAACGAGGAGATGTCCGCGCAAGTTGAGCGAAGTGGGTTAACGGCGCACTTAAATGGGGAGGTCTAGCGTGGCGAAAAAGCGTAAGAGAGGGTGTCGGGGTTTCGGTTGAGTTTCGAGTTGTAGGTGAATAGGATGGGATTGGTAGCCTCATGGGTTTGTAGTAAGCCACAAAGCGTAGCGGCGTGGCGTTTGGAAGGCCGGACGGGCACTTCGTGCCCAGCTATGGGCCATCAAAATACAGTCAATCAAGGAGAAGAACCATGTATGACTATCGAAAACTCTCTCCTGAACACAGACACCAATTACTCGAAAAACGGCGCCAACGCGGCTACCCATTACATGCCCCGCCCCATTTCCGTGGTGAGGCGGGGGTTTATCTGATTACAGGAACATGCTATGAACACCGAAATATCTTTAATTCACCCGAAGAATTGACAGAGCTCACTCAGGAATTTTTAACTGAGCTTTCCTGTAAAGATCTTTCGTGTAATGCGTGGGTTTTTCAACCCAGTCACTACCATTTACTCCTCGGGGCGGAAGACCTCGCAGCCGTCAGTGAAGCGCTGCGGATTCTCCATAGTCGCATTGCCACACGCATCAACGGGCGACATCAACAACGAGGTAGGAAGGTTTGGTACCGTTTTACAGATCGCAAAATGCGTAGTGAAGGGCATTACATGACGACGATCAACTACATCCACTACAATCCCGTCAAGCATGGTTATGTCAATGATATGTTCGACTGGATCTGGTCGAGTGTCCACTGGTATCATGATCACTTTAATCTGAGTTGGATTGAGAAAACTCTCAAGGAATATCCGCTAAAAGATTATGGCAAAGGCTGGGATTGGTAGACACGTTGGTTTGTAGTCAGCCACAAAGCGTAGCGGAGTGGCGTTTGGAAGTCCAGATGACGGCACTCCGTTGCACTTCGTGCCTTACTACGAACGCAAGGAAATGAGAGGGACTCGAATTGGCGAAAGCGCATAAAAGTGACCGGTCGAATTTAACAACAGCGGAACACCTTGAAATGTCCCGCAAGGCGTGGGACGCTTACCATCCGCATTACACGGCATTGAAGCTGAAAAAGTGTCCAGGTTTCCATCAGTTCTTTGAAGATGGAGGGGTTGACGTGGCTGACGTAGAGATTGAGTTAACCGGTGATGTCTCCGGTAAAAAGCTCCTGGACATCTGTTGTGCAGGTGATGCCACACAAGCCTTTTCGTGGGAAAACTTGGGCGCTGAGGTGGTTGCCTGTGACATCAGTCCCGTGGCGATTGAACTGGCAAAACGAAATGCCGAAAAGATCGGCTCCCGTATCGAATTTAAGGTTGCCGACGCGCAGAAGTTAGCGCCGATTGCAGACAATCAGTTTGACATCGTTTATGCGACATATACCTGCTGGCTGGAAGACATCTATCAGACGGCACGGGCATGGCATCGCGTCTTAAAACCCGGTGGGCGTCTATTGCTGCTCACCCATAATCCGGTAGTGAGTTGCTTACAGGAGGCTGATGGCGCCCTTACGGTGGAACGTAACTATTTCGACAACCCGCCAGAATACTACAATTTTACCGGCACGCCGATAGCCGACGAATATGGCGGTTGGAATGGAAATGTGCCGATCGTCGAATTCTTCCACTCACTCGCCGACGTTATCAATGCAATCGCGGAAGCGGGTTTGTGTATCAAGAAAATGGTCGAGACAGGCCCGCAGGATGCGGAATTTCCACTTCTATCTCAACTGCCCAAATATATGGCTTGGCTGGCGCAGAAAGAAATGCACGGAGTTCAAATTGGCGAAAAGACATAACAGACGTTCAAAACAACACAGCGGCGCACAGATAGGGTTTCAAGACTCCGATCTTGAATGGCTCGCAGAACAGTTTCAGAGGCAAGCCGCGCAAACCCCCGATTTAACGCTGGAAGAATTTGCCCTCGGCTACGGCGCCCAACCCAAATGGATCCGCCGTTATATCAACGCTGCGCCTGACACGAACAAGAAAAGAACGATGTCCATCGGCGGCGCCGCCAAGCATTTCGGTGTTAGCGCCAAAGCCATCCGCCAGTGGATTAGCAGCGGCAACCTCAACGCTGAATTGGTGCGCGGGGATTGGCGAGTTTACTTGAATCACCAAGATATTTCCGATGGGGCGGATGGCATTATGGAACTCTGGCACGGTACGACGGAGGACCGGGGAGAAGCAATTCGAGAGGACGGGTTCAAAGTGCAAGGCGCTCCTCTGAGAAGAGGCATTTGGTTTACCAGTCGGCCAGACTTTGCACGCCGTGTTGCGCTCGGGAGAGGACAGCAACGGGGCGAGATACCCGTGGTCATTTCCTGCGCGATTGACTTGGGAAAATACACCAAGTTCAGGAGACCTTCTCTTCATGTTTACGTCTTCCATTCCCCTCTCGGCAAGGAAGTCATCCGCGATATATCTGTTGCGGATGGGCACAAGGTTTCCAAAGGCCAGCCCCAATCGATTGATGTAGTGGTCACGAAGGCTTCTGGGACATTGGGGATTCTGTCCTGGATTAACAGCTATCTCGCGCTGCAGAACGAAGCGCCTGTGAACGACGACCATCCCGCAGTCGAAGCGATTCACCGGTGGGTGGAAGCAGAATATGAGTCCGGTCGGAACGACCCCATTTCCGATGATGAGATGTTGTTGCAGGT
>JAPUIP010000499.1 GCA_027296925.1 Candidatus Poribacteria bacterium
AGGGAAGAATCTGGTCATGCTAATACGACAACGAGACTTTGTTCGTTGCCCTGATCTAAAGATCGGGCTGACAACTAAAGTCCACTCAAAGTGGACTGGCCGAGTCGTCTTCAGACGGGGTCGCCTAGACGGGGTCGCCCAGACGACTTTTTCTATCAGCCTGGAACTTGAGTTCCAGGCGAAATCTCGTTGTCGTACTAAGAACGGAGATTCTTCACCTCCAAATCTGGCTATTTTGAAAAATCCCCTAATTATGGTATAATCACAAAGGCTGGTCTCTGCAAATTTGTCAACAGTTGAGAAAGGAAGCATCTGAAATGGCACATGACACCGTGACCACCGCAGTTCGCTTACGCGCCGGCGCAGCCCAAATCGACATCACCCCGCAGACCGACATCCACCTCGCCGGAGCCGTTGGAACGTTCAGACCCGCACAGTACGTTTACGACCCCCTTTATGCGAGGGCACTGGTGCTGGAGCACGGTACGACGAAAATCTGCTTCGTGAGCCTCGACCTCACCATCATCACGGAGGACTGGACGGCGAAGATTCGCGAGGCGGTTGCCGATGCGTGCGGGCTTGCACCGGAAGCCATTATGGTGCATGTGACGCAGACGCATTCGGCGCCGTCCCTGGGGCATTTCATGTTTGACGACAGTTTTCAGCAGACACCGCCGGAGTTGGAATGGCTGCGCGGCGGCGACCCCCGCTACTTCGATTTTGCGTTTGAACGGATCAGTCAAGCGGTGAAGCAGGCCGATAAGTCTTTACAGCCGGCCCGCATCCGGGTTGGCAGCGGCGTCGAGGGCAGACTCGCCTTTAACCGGCGCGCAGTCATGAACGACGGCCGGGTCCGCATGCCGGGGGCGAAATGGCCAGAGCCGCTGGGGCCTTCGTATATTCGCTACATGGAAGGCCCCATCGATCCAGAGGTCGGGGTGATGTGCTTCCAAACAGGTTCGATGCAGATGATGGCGATGCTACTACACCACACCTGCCATCCGGTGAATGTCTTTCCCAGGCCGATTGTCTCCGCTGATTGGCCTGGCGCATGGTCAGGTGCGATGCAGGAAACCTTCGGAAACGGCTGCGTTCCCCTCGTCCTCAACGGCTGCTGTGGCAACATCAATCCGTGGGACCCATTCAACCCGGACTACGTCCCTGACCACCGCCGCATGGGCAACCGCCTTGCTGAAACGACGCGGACGGTGATTGAGACATTACCCTATGAGGATGATGTCACCTTGGATTGGAAGGCTCGATGCCTCAAACTCCCCATTCGCGACGTCGAACCCGATCTGCTCGCCCAATCGCAGAAGATTTTGGCTGAACATCCGGAACCCGATTGGTTAGAGCAGCAGCCCCGGCAAGTCAATCCGGAATGGATGAAGGCGGCTTCCATTTTGAGCGTCCATCTCCGAAAGCAGCGAGCGCCGGAACTGGACTACGAGATTCAGGTTTTTCGCGTGGGAAAAACGGCATTTGTCGGTCTGCCGGGCGAACCGTTTGTCGAGGGGCAACTGCAAATCAAGATGAATTCGCCGACTTACCCGACGTATATCGCGCATTGCACCAGTCACTACGTCGGCTACCTTCCCACCCGCGATGCCTTTCCTCGCGGCGGGCATGAGGTCGAGACCCGTTTCTGGGCGAAACTGGAGCCGGAAGCACTGGAAATGGTCGTCGCTGGCGCGGTCAAATTACTTCATGAGGTGTTCGTGGATTGAGGACTGCACTCCCAGATAACTGATACCACTTTTGGCTGAAATCTGTATAAATGCTACTGGAAAAGGGCAAGCAAGCATCGTATTAGAGTGCATTCCATTTGAGAATACGAAAGCGGAAATCAAGCGCCTCATTGAGGAAACGATTCAAGATTTCCCCAGTCGCCCGAAAACACTACCTCGCAACGTTGTGACAAAGATCACCGTTGAAGGGCCAGGAGCGTCGCCCTCGTAGCTTCCACCAGCGTTTGCCGAGAAACCGACTGACGTTGCAGCGAGGGTAAGGGTGCAGGGGCTTAAAGCACTACACGCATTTGCAGGTCAGCCCGCCATCGACGACAAGCTCCGTGCCGGTGATATATTTCGCTTCGTCAGAGGCGAGAAACAGTGCGGCGTGCGCCACATCCCAGGCATCGCCCATTTTCCCCATGGGGCACAGGTTATTTCGGACTTCGATCATTTTCTCGACATCTCCGTCCGCATAGGCGTCCGCCAGTGACTTGGCAACCATTGGCGTGTTCATAAAGCCAGGCAGAATGGCGTTGACCCGGATGTTCTTTTTCGCATACTGCACGGCGATGCTCTGAGTCATCTGGTTGATGGCCCCCTTGGTGGCACTGTATGACACGTAGGGCACCCCCAGCCAACGGATGGAGGCGATGGAGGAGATGTTCACAATGGCGCCACCGCCCTGCTGTTCCATGTATGGCAGGACATATTTGCAGGTCAGGAATATGCTTTTGAGATTGACTGCGTTCACGCGATCCCAGCTTTCCTCACTCGCCTCGACACACCCACCGACCTCGACAATACCCACGTTGTTGTGGAGGATGTCGATGCGGCCATAGGTTGACATGCAGTGTTCTACCATGGCCCTGACCGCCTCCGCCTTGGAAACATCCGTCTGGTGCGTGGTGCATTGTCCCCCTTCCTGGTCGATAATTGCCTGCGTCTCTTCAGCGGCAGCGTGGTTGATATCGACGGCGAATACTTTTGCCCCTTCGCGTGCGAAGAGCACAGCGGTCGCTTTGCCATTTCCCCACCCCGGTCCGATAGACCCCGCACCGGTTACGATTGCAACTTTGTTTTTTAAGCGCTCTGCCATGGTTGATCGTCACCCCCACAGAATATCAGGTACATAAATCAGATCAAAATGGAAACGATGAAGTCTCATTTTCTCACCAGCATCCAAAGTCAAGATAGAGATGTGAAATTACTGTAAAATTTTCACTTCTCATTCCCTGTACGTCGTCTTGATGCCGCTTTGATTTTCGCCGACAGGTCTTTCTCCAAGACGCTCTGAATGTTGAACATCAGCGATGGATTTAAGGTTCTCAAATGTTTCAGCTTCTCCGAATTCCAGGAGATATACGTCACTCGACCGTGGGCGATCACATCAGCAGACGCGGGGTCGCCGGTGAGAAAGCTTATCTCCGCGATAAAGCGTCCGCGACAGAGGGTGGCAACCACCTCAGACACCTAAAACCCCGCTTGCTTGTCGCACACATAGAGAAACGGCTCATCCGCGAGAAATCGTCGGAAATTCTCTTTGAAAATCTGTCTCCGCGCTTCCCACATTTCGGGTGTCAGCGCCGACGCATGAGGCGATAGGATGACGTTGTCCATACCCCACAGTGGGCTGTCCGCCGGTAAAGGCTCTTGAGCCATGACATCCAGCCCGGCTCCCGCGATGCGTCCCGAACGCAGCCCGTCGATCAGGGCCGACTCGTCCAGGATGCCTCCTCGCGAGATTGCGATGATGTAGCCCCCCGGCTTCAGTCGTTCAATCCGGCGACGATCAATTAACCCTCTTGTCTGGGGTGTCAACGGTGCGGTGATGACAAACCAATCCGAGATCGGCAGCAGATCGTCCAGCCGTTCTATTCCCCATACCTCCGTGACCTCTGGGGGTGCCGGCATCGGCTGAATATCAACGGCATAAACCTCCATACCGAAGCCGTGCGCACGACGCGCAACAGCCTGCCCAATGCCTCCCAGTGCCAGGATGCCCATCATCCGCCCATTGAGTTCCATAACCCGTTCATCATATTTTGGGGTGTCCCAACGGTGCGCTTTCTGGTCTTCCCACTGTTCGCGTGTACAGTGCGCAAAGGTCAATATCATGCTAAACGCATGGTCAGCCATCGGGTTCGCATGGGGGCCGCGGGCGTTCGTCAAGATGACGTCACTGTCTCTCAGTTCGGCGATCGACACAATCCGATCAATGCCAGTCCCCGGACACTGAATCCAGTGTAGTTTTTGGGCAGCGAGAAAAACTTCGCGAGACGGTTCGCCGTAATACACATCGGCGTCTTGGATCTGCTCAATCTGCTCCTGTTGGGTCGCTGCCGGCTGAAACGTCACAGCCGGAAAAGCGGTTCGAAGCTCATTCAGAAATGAGTCACTTAACTGGCTTGCCATCACAATTTTCATCTGTCCTCACCTCGTTAAAAGTTGATTTCATTCAGTTATCATGGAAAAAATGTCGTTGATCTGCCTCTCCGGGCGGACTCACAAAATCTCACGCCCGAA
>JAPUIP010000005.1 GCA_027296925.1 Candidatus Poribacteria bacterium
ATCCAGGTGCACAACATGCAGCGGATTCAGTATCTCAATCCAGAAACGGTACTGGGAAGCGGTGGCTATCGGGATTTTCCGACACTGGAATGGAATCAGGGAACTCACTATCGCGGCTACGGCCGCCCCGGCTATCTCGAAGAACTTGAGCATTTCGCCAGATCCATTATTGCTGGCAAGCAACCCCGTGCTAGCCTTGCCGATGCGTGTGAAGTGATGGAGATCTGCCAGGCAATCGTCGACAGCCATAAGACCGGCACTTCCGTCCGGCTCAAGACAGCTTAATAGAAAAGGAGGGCTTTACGCCGTGTCACAGATTAATGTCATGACCAAACCGAATGGCGCCGGACGCAGTTGGCTCGAAGTTGGGGCTTTTGAAACGGATCAATTTGGTCGGAAGCGGTGGATGAAGCAAGATGTTCCCCATCAGGATCGACGGCTGAAAACGGATCGGCAGTATTCCGCGCGAGGCGATACGATTGACTGGATCTTGCTGGTGCCCGACAATTACCCACTTACCCTCGTCAAAGTCACCTATGATCGCTTGAGCCCGAAGAAAGAGGAGGTCATCTGGGCGCCCGGCGGAGTACCGTCGGAGAGTAGCCGCGAGGAAAAGATCAAACGCGCTTTTGAACTCGCCTCAGGAAACGAAGAGTTGACAAACTTGCTGAAGGAGCTGCTCACCCCCTAAAAGCGTAACGCATAAAGAGCAAGGAGAACGCATGCATCCATCAACTGCTATTGTTACTCAAGAAGAACTGTGTCAGAAGATCAATTAGTTGCCTCAGGTCAAGCTTGGACATTTCCCAACCCCGTTGGAGGAGTGTCCACGTTTATCGGAGGCGTTGGGCGGCCCGCGCATCTTCATCAAACGTGAAGACTGTTCGGGGCTAGCGTTCGGGGGAAACAAGGTACGGCAGTTGACCTTTACGATCGGTGAAGCGATGGATAGGGGCGCGGACACAATTATTCAGGGCGCGGCGTCGCAATCGAATCACTGCCGGCAAGTCGCCGCCGCCACCGCAAAGCTTGGATTGAAATGCTACCTGCGGCTCACCCGCGATAACAAGAGTGTGATGCAGGGGAACCTGCTGCTGGATCATTTGGCTGGGGCAGATGTTGAACTCGTGGATGCACCGATGGGACCTGAACTGGATGCGATCAAGTATGCACTTGCCGAGGATCTGAAGGCACAGGGACTCAAACCGTACGTCCTTGCGGCGCCCCGATCGACCGCCCTTGCTGCGGTTGCTTTCGCGTGGTGCATCGCCGAGATTCACCAACAACAGGAGGCGATGGGAATTGAGGCGGACTGGATGTATGCGGCTTCGGCGGGCGGCACACAGGCGGGGTTAATCCTGGCATCCATCGCGTTGGGGATGAAGCTGAAGCCGGTCGGGATTGCGCCCATCGCGTGGGATGATCGAGTCGAGCGCATCCGAATCGCTGCCAACGATGCAGCGCACATCTTGGGACTTGCGCTACAGATTGATGATAGTGATGTGCGCAATACCGCTGATTATGTCGGCGAAGCCTACGGCATTCTGACTCCCGAATGTGTGGAAGCCTTGAAATTGCTCGCACAGATGGAAGGCATCTTCCTGGATCCGTCCTACACCAGCAAAGCGTTTGCGGGCCTGATTGACCACATCCGGCAGGGCAAAATCTCATCCGATGAAACAGTCATCTTTTTGCACACGGGCGGCACACCCGCGCTGTTTGCGTATAACGAAGAGTTAAGTGCTTAAGTTCGTTTTGCGCACGCGCTCCATCCGCTTCACCAACCCATCCATCCTGCGGAACTGCCATGCCCAGCGGACATTGTACAGGAACTGGCGGAGATCAAATCGGTTATCTTCGGGAGAGTAGGACTCCGCGTGGTACGCCGGCGTGAGCGTCGTCATCTTGTGGCGGTTGACGGAGTAGTAGTAGAAGAAGCGTTTGACCTTGTCGGCGACCTCATGCGGCGGGAGATGATTCCATTCGTGAACCAGCTTCTCAAACATGCTCACGGGACCACACCGATGAATCTTGCGGAGTCTCCCAAAACGGCTGAGTTCATCATAAGTCATGCCCATGTCCGCCTCGTCTTCCTGCGTGTACGTTTCGGTGATCGGCTCCAATTCCGCCGTAGGCGGGGCTTCGACCACATCAACGAGCGCATGATAGCCTAGATTTTCCGCCGCCCACCACAAAAATCGGCGGAGATCGGTTTTACTGATGGCACCGATCGGGTTCAGGTCTGCGCTGCTGCAATCGTACTTCGTCACATACCCCCGCAAACTCTCGTCCACATTTGCGCTTCCTAATACCAGCAGCGTCCCGCGTTTGCCATGCACCCACGGCAGGAGTTGCGCCAGGAGATAGGAGAGGACCATGCGAATGCGCGCCTGGATATTCTGCATCGCGGTGTTTTCCGTTTCTGTTCCACCTTCTACTTTGAATCGCGGTGTTTTCCCGGTAATGCGAACGAAGAGAGAAACTAGAGCTGCGACAACTGAATCGACATTCACGTTCAGGTGGTCAGATCCGATCTGGTCGGTCAGTTTTTTCGCGCGAGCTCGCGTTGCTCTTGAACTGTTCTGGGTTGCCATGTAGCAGGTGTAGAAGATCCGGTTGGCGAATTCACGCGCATCCGTCGGCAGGTAATCGCTATCCTCACCTTCCCCGGCGATTCGGCATGCATCTCGAATGACCTGCAGGTTGCCGTCCTTTGCCGCCTTTGCGACCATCTGACACATCGATCCAACCAGTGTTGCGACCGACGAACTGTCCGCCCCGCCGGAAATCGGCAGAAAATATCCAGCCATCCCGGAGCGTCTCAGGTAATCCCACAACCAGCACGCCGGCCCGTACGCAATCTCCTCTTCGGGGCTGTGATAGCGGACGCCGATCGGCGGTGATGGGGCGCGTTCAGGTGCCTCGGTCGTGAGATCGAAATCCACATTGATTCGTGGCACGGACTCCGATTGGCTCGCTTGAACCATGCGGCTCATGATGGCACCCCGTTGAGAACGCACGTCCTCCAGATCAACCGTAGCCGTGACCACCTCGACATCGTTCAGCGAAAACTGCGAACCTTGTGCCACAACATCCCCATTCACGGCGATGAGTGCGCAGCCGTCGAAGTAGAGTCGCCCGCCATCGCATCCCTGCTGATTCGCATAAAGATAGACCCCGCCGCTCTTCGACGTGGCGTTGCGGATGAGATCAATCCGTTTATTGAGTTTCCGAAGTTCGTGATGGGAGCCAGAGCCGTTTGCGATGAGCTCCACGCCGTCCAGGCCGAGATAGATATGCGGGCTGCCCGGTGCAAAGAGTTCTTCGCAGGTTTCGGACGCTAAGGTGGTATCGCGTGTAGCGATGGCAGCATCCCCGAAGGAAACGGTATCGTCGCCCGTAATTTCCCGAATCATGCGCGGCAAGTGGTATTCTTCCACGGTTCTCGGATGTTGCCATGCCGCAAACCATCGTGTTTCGCGGTAGTTGCCGTCGGCCGCAAGAATCAGCTTGGGGCGAATAAGGTGGATTTTGCCATCCAGCGCGAAAATACGGCAGTTATAGCGCACATTTTTGTGCATGACCGGCATGCCAAAATCGCACAGGATGCCGTGCGTCAGATCACCGCTGAGCATTTCGGCAAGACATTCCCACGAGTGAAGGAACGTATCCCCCTCCAAAAAGTGATCCTCGCAGCCGTAGCCGGGGATCTCCAGCTCCGGTCCCAGCCGATAGCGCGCGCCTTTCTCTTTTGCAATCTGAATCGACTCGACGATCCGCTGCAGATTCCCCTCAAAATCGAGCGCCCATTGGTTGAGATTGCAGGTTGCTAGGGTTGTGAGTTTCATCGCGCATCCCTAATCATAATTTTATTCCCACGGTTTCAGAATGATCTTCGCATTCTCATGAGACGACGAAATCTCAAAAGCTTCCTGAATCCGGCTCATCGGAATCACATGGCTGATGAGCAGATCGATGAGCGGAGATTCTTGGATGACTTTCATGATGGATGGGAAGTCGTTGAGATTGTAGTGCCAGTTACCGATGATCGTGAGTCCTTTGCGGATGAGATCTGGGCTGACGCGGATTGCCAGATCTTGACCGCATTCGCCAATATAGGCGACTTTGCCTTTGCGTCGTGCCGCATCAATGCAGAGCCGTTCCGCCTGGACAGTGCCCGAGCAGTCCAGTGCACAATCAACCCCAATTCCGTCGGTCAGATCTTTGATCTGTTGTACGATGTCTGGATTCCGTGGATCGAGGACTTCGGCGGCTCCCATCTGCTTTGCCCGTTCGACTCGCCACAGTATCGACTCCACGGCGATAACCCGTGCTCCGCGAAAACAGGCGTTGACAATCGCGCCGAAACCAACCGGACCGATGCCGGTGATCAGCACCGTATCAAACGCACTTAACCCCATCGTCTGAAACGCCCCAAACGAGGGACCCAATGCACAGCAGGCGAGACCCGCGTGTTCGTAGGTAACCCCGTCGGGAATCTTGGGCAAGATCCAGGATGGCTTCAACAGGTACTGCGCCATCGTCGCTCTGCCTTCGGGGGAGCCGGTAAACCCCGCGACATCATAAGCGCGTTCGCAATGAATATAATCGCCGGCGACACACAGATGACAGGTGCCACAGGGGTATTGTGGCATCACCACCACGCGATCGCCTTCGTTGACCTTCCCCGGCTGTGCAACAGCGACGACTTCTCCCGCCGCCTCATGTCCGAGAAATTCCGCTTTGCCGCCCGCCACGAAGCCCTTGTATTCGGTACACATGGGTGCCGCATGCACTTTAACAACGACCCAATCTTCTTTGGGCTGCGGATCCGGAACTTCAATGAGTTCCGCTTGACGTTCTCCAAATATAACTGCTTTTTTCATTTGTGCCTTCCTGAGTTTGTGAAGGATCTGTTCGGATAGGAAATGAAAAGGGTGCTTGCCGTTTAGAAAGGCTGCATGTCAGGTATTTTCGGCATTATATCAAAGTCGCTGTCCTATTGCAACGGAAAACCGAAAGCGACAGAAATTCGATTGCGTAATCGTGCTTTTTGTGGTAATCTGTAGAGGATTTTTCACCGCTTTTGATTGAGGAGATATGCGATGCGCCCGACACGAGTCGCCGTCATTGGCTGCGGGCGAATTGCCAGTGACGGGCACCTGCCCGCCTACCGTGCCGCGGCGGAATCCGGACTGTGCACGCTCGTCGGTGTTTGCGATGTCATCATCGAACGAGCGCAGGAGGCCGCGCGTCAATACGGAGTAAGGCCTTTTGACAAGGTGGGGGAGATGATCGCAGAGACGCAACCGGAGGTGGTCAGCATTACTACCATGCCATCGAGCCATTATGACTTGACTCTGCAAGCGCTCAACGCCGGCTGCCATGTGCTGTGTGAAAAGCCCGTGGCGATGAACCTCGGCGAAGCCACCGAGATGGTGCAGGCGGCCCAACGTGCCGACCGTCTATTGAGCATCTGCTTCGAGTACCGTTATTGGGATGAGTCGGTCTATCTGCGTGACCGCCTTGCCGCTGGGGACTTCGGCCATGTGCATGCAGCGCGTACCTGGGGCGGGGCTGTGTATGGCTTCCCGACAAGTCGAGGCTTTCATCGCCTGGCGAGCGCGGGCGGCGGAGTCCTGACCCACTGGACTATCCACAATTTGGACCTGGCGCTCTGGCTGTTGGGAAATCCCGAACCCCTGACTGCTAGTGCGTTCTGTCATCAGCGTCTGGCTCAGTATCCGGCGGCGTTAGGCCCATCGCTTGATGCCATGAAACCGGAGTCGGGGATTGAAGATTTTGCGATGGGTTTTGTGCGGCTGGCGGGTGGCGCCGTCGTGACCGTCGAGGCGAACTTTCTGCAATCTCCGTCCGGGCGTCATGAAGGGTGGGAGTTTCTCGGCGAGCGTGGTGCGGCATCGATTGCACCCATCCGGGTATGGCTTGACCGTGGGGATGAGTGGATCGATGATACGCCGGTGCCGGGAACGCTGGCGCCTTGTGACTATCGGATGGAGCGGCTGATTGCGGGTTTTCTGCAAGCTGTTCGCACCGGTGGGAAAGCCCCGGTGTCGGGGGCTGAGATCCTACGAATCCAGCGTTTGATGGATGCATTGTATGCGTCCGCCGCGTGTGGTCATGAGGTCACTGTGGAGACGCCGCTATCAAATGGATCATCAGGGGGAAATCATGGGGCTAATCTATATTGAGTACATCAGCCGCCGCCCCGAGGTCGATGTGGAAACCTTTCGATCCGGAGCATCTCAGGGACAGGAAGGCTGGGATAGCGGTTACGGGGAGGACCAACTGGTCTTGAGTCTCGGTCGGACGTGGCGGCTGGGGCCGGAGCCCGAGTATCTAGCGGTCTGGTATTCGCCTGAAGCCTCTTTCGATCGGATTGACGCATGGGACCGCATCTTCCGTAGCGGCGACGCGGATGGGGTGGAACGACCCTTCTTCCAGGTCGCTCGCATTGATGTCGCCGGCTGCTATGCGCCGCTGATCGAACCCATTCGCGCTCGCGACGGCACCTACTATGCCGAATTCTTTCGCGCCGAATCCGACCTGGATGCGGTCCGCACTTTTTACGCGGCACGGGCGCAAAGGCATCATCATTTCACCCTCAATCTGCTGGCATACCGCATCGGGAAACTCGGTCCAGAGCCGGGTGGACTCGCGGTCTGGACGATACCAAATTTCGCGGCTTTGGGTGAAATCGCTCAGGAACT
>JAPUIP010000050.1 GCA_027296925.1 Candidatus Poribacteria bacterium
GGCTTGGCGGTGCCGATGTCCATCCGCCGATAGATCTGCCGCGAATCTAACGATACAATTTCAGCGTTGAGGTGTTGCGCCAACCGAATCCCGATTTCCGTCTTCCCGACACCGGTCGGCCCGACGATACAGATGAGTGGAGATTTCATCGCCTCATGTGCATTCCGTATTGGATAGTCTTTTCCTTCTCATTGCGAATCTTGATGTGCATTTCTCGGTTCGGCTATTTCTCTGTTCTTTCAGCTAGTGATCCACTTACGACATGACATGCGACTGAATGCCCCGGCGCAATTTCGACAAGCCGTTGTTCGTGGACCTTGCATTCCTGTTGGACAATTGGACAGCGTGTGTGAAATCGACATCCCGACGGCGGTTCCGCTGGATTTGGGACATCGCCCGTCAGAATGGTGCGTTTTCGCTTGGCCTGGGGATGGGGGCTCGGGACAGCAGACAGTAGAGCCTGGGTATAAGGGTGCTGCGGTTTTTCGTACAATTCGGATTTATCCGCGATTTCGACAATCTGACCGAGATACATCACCGCAACGCGGTGACTGATGTGCCGCACAACACCGAGGTCATGCGAGATGAAGATATAGCTCAACCCCAACTCATCTTGCAGATCTTGCAGAAGATTGATAACCTGTGACTGAACGGATACATCAAGTGCGGAGACCGGTTCATCCGCAACAATGAGATCTGGCTCAACCGCCAACGCTCGCGCGACACAGATCCGTTGCCGTTGGCCACCGCTGAACTCATGCGGATAGCGACGGGCGTGGTTGGGATTTAGCCCGATGACTTCCAAAAGTTCGTGGATGCGGTTTGTCCGATCCGCCTTTGGCACAAGTCCGTGGATTTTCAGCGGTTCTCCGAGTATCTGCGCAACCGTCATTCGCGGATTCAACGAACTGTAGGGATCTTGAAAGATTAACTGAAGATGTTGCCGTAATTTACGGAGGTCCTTTTTGTCGAGTTCAAAAATGCGGTAATGCCGAGGAGGATTGTCTGACGTCTGCCGAACATACATGTCCGCTTCGCCGGCGGTCGGTGTAATGAGCCGCAGCAGTAGCCGCCCAACCGTGGTTTTGCCACATCCGCTTTCCCCGACGAGTCCGAGCGTTTCACCACGCTTCACAGTGAAGTTGACGCCATCCACCGCTTTTACTGATTTTTGGTGGCGCGCGAACATCCCCATTTTCACCGAGAAATATTTCTTGAGACCTTTGGTTGTGAGGAGTACATCTGAGCTTGATTGGTCCACGGGTTTGACTTTGCCGGCGCGAGTTAGAACTCCTATCAGTACGGAGTTGGGGCTTTGAACGATGGGTATCGGTGACGTATCAGAGGGTGATAACTTGGTCCGGTGGATTGCTCGATAAAGCTTCATACAAGTCTGGGAAACAGCCAACGGTTACCCCTTCGACTGTATCAACGGGCTGGATGACTCCGGGTTCCGTCCGGCCTTGCCCTTGTGCATCACACCACCTCGGTTCACCTTCGGCCAGGTTCCGCTCCAAAGCGCACATATCACACATCATCAGCAGAATTCCCTGTTCTTTGGCAACCTGAGCAAGTCTCTGACCGATCGGGTCTCCCTTCCGCAGAACAAAGGCGTTATCATCGAAAAAAAACATACCGACGACCTCAACACCATGAGTTCCCGCCTCGAGTTGAGGCAAAATCATCTGAGCTAATTTGTAGCTCGCGGCTCTGGGCAACGCGAAGACATATGCGACTTTCATAACTGTATCCTCGTCCGTCATCTCAATCCTCAATCGACTAGAATCTCGACCTCAAGTGGCTCTTGAGGTGGGCCGTGAGCGAGATACTTCTGAACAATCTCTGCAAGAGACAACGGTGTGAACCGATCGGTTGACTGAGAGATTTCAACCAGCGGCCACCACCGGAATTCCTCAAGATATTCCGCTTCTACGGGATCTGACATGAATGGTTGAAAGCGGTTAACGTGCATAATGTGATACTGTTCTCGCTGGCACAGGCGCCGCCCCGCCCAATTGAAGGTGTGTTGTCTTCGCCATACCAGTGGCCCAAGTGTGATGTCAGAGAGGCCAAGCTCCTCAAAAAGTTCCCGCTTCGCTCCGATCTCCATCGTCTCTCCCGGTTGAAGTCCCCCGCCGGGAGCAACCCAAAACGAATCCCCGCCGTGCGGCGGTTGGATTTTCATGAGCAGAATCTCATGCGATGGTGTCAAGAGGATGACGCGAACGGCTTGGCGCTGAACGACTCGTGAAGGGGTTATCTCTTGCATTTTCTCATAGGCTCCCCCAAACAGTGGGCACATCTTATTTTGCCGCAAGAATTTCGTCCACTTTCACCTTGACCTTTCATGGGCGCCACCGACCGTGCATACAGTGCAGACTGCCTTTTCGGGTATTTCTTCAGCGTGTACCGTGAACACGGACAGCCTCATCACGGCAACCATGAGACAAATCATTAAGATACGCATATTCGTCTCCTCCAAACTGAAAAGCGCTGTGGTCATCCGCCCAAGAAACAGAGAGCACGGTAAGCAGAGAAAGCACCAACAACAGGACAGGATGATTCAGCATTACTATCTCCATTGGCTAATATTAGGGATTTTTGCCCAACGACGCAGGGGGTGATATGTTAGCTGTCAGGCAATCGTCATTGCACAACGGAAGCCGAAATCGCTATACTGTTTTTCAGGCGCGAGACTACTCCGCGCCGCACAACGAGCGAAGCGGATGCGATGCCGCCATGAGCCACCGCGTACCACGCGACGGATACCGTGTTTTGGCCCAGTTGGGTTGCGATCCGGTGAAATCTCGTAGTAAGAAGCGTCATACCAATCCGCGCACCATTCGTGAACTCCCTCTGACATGTTATACAGACCGTAGCCATTCGGTCCCTCAGTCCCAACGGGCGAAAGCGAGGAATTCCGTCCACCCCGGTGATCTCCCGGCAACGCATCGCCCCATGGGTACTCGCTTTCTTCTGATCCGCCTCGCGCCGCCTTTTCGCGCTCCGCTTCCGTCGGCAAGCGGTACGGTTTACCGGTCATCGCCGTCAACCAATCGCAATACGCAACGGCATCATGCCAGCTTGGCGCCACGACCGGCTGATCCGGATGCGCAAACTTCGGCTCTCCCCAAAACGCCGGCGGTGGGTGCGCCGTAGCCTCCATGAAAAGCGCATACTCGCGATTGGTCACGGGGTATTTGGCAAGCGCAAATGCATCCACCCATACCCGATGGACAGGCACTTCATTCGCGGCGCCATTTTCGCTTCCCATGAGGAAATCACCTTCGGGGATGCGGATGGTCTCCGGTTGGATGAACTTTGGCTCTTGAATGGTGGATGCTCGTCGCCCGATTTTCACTTGACAACTCCTCGAAGATATGCCATTATAGCACCCGGACTTTTGGATGTCAACTCGATTTCCAGAGACGCGCCCCGACCGAGACAGGGACAGTTTTCTTTGGGCACAGGCTGCCTCTACGATGGAAAATGAAACTACTACTGCCCTGTCAACTTTGAACTGATGGATAGCTTTGTAGCGGCGCACCTGCGTGTGCGCCCAATAGCGGACACATCGGTCTGCTGCTACAGTCCATCAAAATTGTGTTTGACAGACCACGACGTCAGGAGATGAAAGGTGGCTTGGATCCGAACCGTCCCGGAATCAGAAGCAACGGGCATCGTTAAGGAAGAATACGATACGTCAATCAAACGCGCCGGTCGGATTTACAACATCGTCAAGCTGTTCAGCATCAAGCCGGAGAGCCTGAAGGCGTTCATCCATCAGTACCAGGTTGTGATGCTCGGCCCCTCCAAGCTGAGCCGGGCGCAACGGGAGATGATCGCGACGGTCGTTTCGCGGATTAACGCCTGCCGGTACTGAGTACAAACGCACGCGGAGGATCTGCGGGGCCAGGTCCACGATGATCAGCTTGTTCGTCAAATCAAAACCGATTTCCGATCGGCGGACCTAGAGGCGACCACGCAAGCCATCTTGGAATTCGCGGAGAAAGTTGCCGTCGCGGCGTATACCGTTCAGCCTGCCGACCTCGATCAGCTCAGGTCGCACGGTCTGGATGACGAAATGATCTTCGAGGTTGTCGAGATTGTTGGGTTTTTCAGCTACATCAACCGGATTGCGGATGCGCTGGGCGTCGAGTTGGAGGACTTTTTGGATACAGAGAATCTGCCGTCGAAATGTGGGATTGACGGCTAGTATTCGGCACCGTATCGAAAGCTGTAGGCTGGGTTGAGGAACGAAACCCAGCGGTTGTAGAGCCTTGTTGGGTCTCGTCCCTCGACAGATTCCCATCTCTTTACCGGAGTCAAGATACTCACGTGCACGAGCTTGATTGATGGCCAAACAACGGGACAACTGAGATGTAGAGTGATCAAGTACAAATACTTTTGCTGGAAATTCAACCAAGAGGCGTTATATGGATTTAAGTGGTAAAGTTGCAATTGTTACTGGCTCAGGACAGGGAATTGGTCGAGCGATTGCTTTGCGTCTCGCCGGCTCAGGAGCAAACCTCGTCTTAGTCGATCTCAATCTCGCTACCGCCAAAGTAGTTGCGAAGGAGATTGAGGGACTGGGGCGTAAAGCCCTCCCGGTCCAGACGGATGTCTCCAGGTTTGATCAGGTCCAAAACATGGCCCAGCAAACCCTGGAGACTTTTAACCAGATCGATATTCTCGTCAACAACGCCGGAATCACCGGTAAAACCGCGCCGTTGACGCAACTGGACGAATCCGATTGGGATGCGGTGATCGACGTGAATCTGAAGGGTGTGTTCCTCTGCT
>JAPUIP010000500.1 GCA_027296925.1 Candidatus Poribacteria bacterium
CGAAATGGAAAGGCCTCAACAGCACAACTTACAACTTTTTCATTGAAGTTCAAGAATAGAAAGACGATTCGCAAAGCAAGGCTGATGTCAGCCAAGAGGAGATCAAAATGAAAATTCGTGAAGATCTGAAACCCGGCAACATTTTCCCGGACTTTGAACGTCCAGACCAGAACGGCATCACAAGAAAATTGAGTGACTTGATGCGGGAGTGGCCAACCATCGTCGTCTTCTGGCGTGGACAGTATTGACCGAAGGATGTTCTCCAGTTGGAGAACTACGTCAGAGACTTGCAGCCGGAATTAAGCGTCAATTACTGCAAGCTCATCGCAGTCTCAGTGGATGACCAGCAGACGACCCACAAATTTCGGGCGCGCATCGGGGCGGCATGGCCCTTCCTGATTGACGCAGACCGCAAGCTCATCAATGAACTGGACATCGTGGACAACACCGATTCCGTCCATTCTCCGATTCCCATTCCGTACACCTTCGTCCTCGACGCCAACCGCGAAATCTACAAGATTTACAATGGCTGGTGGTATGTGGGGCGGCCCACGGTGGAGGAATTGCGGCACGATTTGCGTGCATTGATCGCGCGCCGAGACGACTATGCGTATGACCGTGCATGGGATGTCTCGGAGGCGGCGAGGACGAAGGCATTTCTGTAGACCGATCACGCGCCGACAAGTGGAGGACACATGGAGAGTTACAGTATGAATATCGAACCCCTGATTTCGCCCGACGAATTCGTTGGATTGGAAGGGGTAACGCATCTCTGCACAGGCGGTGAGGCGCCTTGGTTGAAAGCGCAAGAGACGGTGTATGCAGACTTTGCGCGGTTGAAAAGCGCCGGATATGACGGGCGAGGGGAGATTTACGCGCGAGGCGAGCGCTGCCGGCAGCGGATGGGCCAGCTCTGGGGAGTGCCCTCGGCGCGCATCGCGTTCATGCCGTCGGCGGCAGAGGGGATGAACTGGCTCGCCCGCGGCCTCGACTGGCAAGCGGGCGACAATATCGTGACGACGAATCTGGAGTTTCCGTCGGTCGCCTACGCCTGGAAACACCTGCGCTCCCAAGGGGTGGAGGTGCGGATGGTGCCGCACCAAAACTGGATTGTGCATGAGGAAGATCTGCTGGTGGCGGTAGATGGACGCACGCGGGTGCTGGCGGTCAGCCACGTCAGTTTTTATACGGGCCAATGTCTGAATCTGGAACGGCTTTCCGAAGGTATCCGAGGCAAGGGAGCGCTCTTCGCGGTAGATGCGACTCACGCTTCGGGGGTCGTGGATGTTGCTGCTGGACTGACGGATCTGACGGTCAGCAGCAGTTACAAGTGGATGCTCGCCACACATGGGGTCGCGCCCTGCTATTTGAGCCCGCGAGCGGAGGAACAGACGGAGGCGACCAGTTTTGGCTGGCATAACTTGGCGGTGTGGCCAGCCCAGCGAGCAGAGCGGTTACCGGAGGTGGTGGAAAAGCCGATGCCCGAACGCATGGAGCCAGGCAATCCGGCGATGCTGGTCGTGATGCACCTGGACCGGGGACTGGAGGCGTTGCTTGCAATTGGAATTGAGCGAATCGCCGACCACGCTCGTTCGCTGTCCGAGCAGGTAAGCGCAGGACTCATGGAACTGGAGTTTACGGTGATCAGCCCGGAAAACCGTGCGGCCCGGTCTGGCAATACCTGTTTTCTGGTTGAAGATGCAAAAGGGATGCAGGACCGTTTAGCAGAACGAAGCGTGCTGTGCTGGGGGGAATACGGTCGCGTGCGGATTTCAACGCATCTCTACAACGGAAGCGCCGATGTGGTCCGCTTTCTTGAAGTCTTGTCGGATTTGAAGTAGCACCGCTGTTCTTCACGGATTCAATGGATGCTGGCATTTCATCCATAATTTAACACAATCCTCAAGGAGGCAAGTATGTACAACAAACTGACGGAGGCACAACTCAAAACGGGCGAGCGCATGGAAGTTGGCGTGATTATCGCGCCGGACGAAGAACATGCGGAAGCAATCAAACCGTTCCTGGCGCACAAAGGTGGGTACTTCCAGTGGCATATTCAGCGATGTGTTTCGGAATCGCTTGATGCATTGGAGACACGTTTCTATGTTGGCAAAGTGGATGGAGAAATTATCACGAATATCATGATCGTGGAACACCGGCATGTCGGCATACTTGGACATGTTTTTACGACGCCGGCGCAACGTCGCAAAGGGGCTTGCAAATCAGTGATGGGCTCGCAGATGGAGGATTTCCGTCAGCGGGGCGGTGAGGCGCTCTATTTGGGGACGGGGTACAACAGCCATCCGTATTACATCTATCATGGCTTTGGCTTTGAAAGCGTGTATTCAGGTTCCGGCTTCATGAAATATCACGCCATTCCGGATTTTGATGAACACTACTTTGCTGTCGGCGACGTTCATGCGAAAGAAGTAGAGTGGCATGATTGGGCAAAAACGACCGCCCTGACCGGAATTGTCGAAGGCGACTATCTCCGCAGTATCGCATGGTCGATCTATGGACCAACGAACTTCGAAGGTGAGTTTCTCGGGGTCAAGCACGATTTGGAAGAGACTGACGCCTATCACGACGCAAAGCTACTGGAGTCGGATTCAGGAGCAATCGTCGGGAAGGCAACAGTCACCTGGGATCGGCGATGGCAGCCCCACACGGCTGTGCTGGACCTTTTCGTTCATCCGAACTTTTGGGCGTCATCATCCGTTTTGCTAGAGGCGATCAAGCTACCGGACGCCAAAGTCCAGTGTTATGTCGAATCGACCGCCACTGATAAAGCCCATGCCCTTGAAAAGACAGGTTTTCACCACGAAGCGACGTTGAAAAATCAGATTCAGCATCCGGCGGAGGGGGACATGGATGTCCTCGTCTTCGCACGCCGGTAAACCCATCGACGAAGTGGCACGAGAATCACGTTTGCCCATCCTGAGCATCGAGATGCTATGCATTTCCGGCATCAAGCTCGCTCAGCAGCGAATCCAGATCTAGCGGCTCAACGGTTAGCATCATTTTCCCATCTGCATCCACCCACTCACTCGGAGGACGGTCTACGCAAAGCTCAATGCCGTTGCCATCGGGGTCACGCAGATATACGGCCTCGCTCACCGTGTGGTCGGAGGCACCGTCGATTTTGACGCCGTGATCGATCAGCCGCTTGACCGCTTTTGCCAATTCCTGCCGGTTTGGCAGTAGAATGGCGAAATGGTAGAGCCCCGTTGTTCCCGGCGGACGCGGCTTCGCGTTTTTGCCCGCCCACGTATTGAGTGCGATGTGATGATGGTACCCTCCCGCTGACATAAAAACGACTTCATCGCCGAAGCGCGCTGTAACTTCAAAGCCGAGCAGTCCGGTGTAGAAACGCTCCGCGCGATCCAGATCGGCGACGGTGAGGTGAACGTGACCGATGGTTGCTTGTGGATGGATGGTCGGTTTGTCCATTTATGACTTTTCCTATTACGGTTGAAGAATGGCAGTCTCTCTATTTCTCAGGACGCTTGCTGTGGAGATATTCCGCAACTTTCACAAGTGGTGCCGTCTGGATGCGATCGCGAACGGCATCCAGGTGAACTAACAGCGCCTCAAAATCTGGCTGAGCGACAGGCAAGTGGCCTTCCCCGAAGCCGTGAAAGGTGAAGATGCTCCATCCGCCCTGAGTTGCTGTCTGCTCGACCAGCCCAATCAGTTCTGCGGCGCTGCGCCGTTCGCACTTCCACGAGCTCAGGCAGTGCACATCCGCATGATATGGCGAATTAATCAGATTGGACATCTCGCCGCCTGCCCTTGCCGCGAAAAAGAATTTCGCCACAATCGGGACATAGCTTCTTCGATTGAGCCCTTTCCCGACGAATGTGTTGTAGCAGGGATAACAGAAACTCCAGCGTTCAACCTCCGGGAAAACCGCTTTGAATCGCTCATCGGCTGCACGCAATTCCGCTTCCACCTCGTCGAGCGTACGATACTCAAGCCCCCGCTGTTGCGCATCCATCGCGCCGGCGCAACTGCACCAATGATGGATGGAGTGATTGCCGATCTCGTGTCCGGCTTCAAAAGCGGGACGAAAACGCGTGAGCGCCTGTTGCCCTCCATCTTCACCTCTGGCGGTGATGTAGAATGTTCCCCGTAAACCGTACTTCTCCAATAGGGGTATCGCTGTGTCAAGGTGCGACGCCATCCCATCATCAAACGTCAAGCTAATAGCGGCTCGTGTATCGTCGTTCCAAAGAAATTGCATCGATACCTCTCATCGTACATCGCGGAATATGATGATTGACGTATCAGATTTTTTACATCTCACGCTTCCCGCTTTTTATGCCACATCTTTTCAAACCGATCTCGCGGCGAAAAACCGAGAATCCGCTTGGCTTTATCGTTGGTGAATCGTTGATGCGGGAGGTCTGTGAAGATGTTAAAGACTTCGCACCGCGACGGCAGTTTGTCGAACTCGATTTCGAGTCCAAGCCGGAACACCTCACCGGCATCTCGCCAGGAGACGGAGAACGGTGTGAGATCTGTGCCCTCGCTCGCATCATCGTGGTCACGAAAGTTGTAAAAGAGAAAACACATGACGTAGATGTCGTAGTTTTCCGTGAACACCTGACAGATCTCCTGCCCAAGTCCTTTCGTGATCGGATACAGACCGGTACCCGGTTGGGGCGGTACATCTGGGTTAATCGCATAATCGTAATGCTCGTACGTTGGGCCGGCGATAGTGAAGTGCGGTCCCGTATTGATGATCCTTCGGATGCCGTGTTCCACCGCCGCTCGCATCATGTTATAGCAGCCGCGCGTACTCACGTCGAAAGCGATCTGCCGATCGTGGCGGAGGA
>JAPUIP010000501.1 GCA_027296925.1 Candidatus Poribacteria bacterium
TCTGAGCTTCGAAGGGCTCAGGACTGAAACGATCGGTATCTGGGCAAATCCCACAACTTTTTTCTTAACTTGATCCCTATGGGGCTCAGGACTACGCACCCTAGGGCAGGCCCCGAAGGGATAGGGCTCGGCACAGGCAGCACAAGCTTCTTCACTTTTCACTTAAAACTTACTGAAGACACTTCCATATGAAACTCCGTCTCCAAACCAAAGCGACCCTCACCATTGCGCTGCTCGTCGTCAGCGTCTTAACAGCGAGCGGTTACTTTTTTTACGATGCCGCCAGCCGCGCCCTCGACGCCGAGATGGGCGAGCGGCTTGTTGCGATTGCCAAAACCTCTGCGGCGCAACTTAACGGGAAGTATCTGCGTGTGCTACAGCCCGGCGACGAGCAGATTCGTTTGTATCAAAGCGTTCAGAAAAAATTGCAGGCAATGCGTGATGCCAGCGAAGGGCGCGAAATTTACGTTTTCGACCTTGAGGGCAAAAGCCTCGTTGATTCGCGCGAAGATGTTCCGATTGGAAGTCATTATCGTGCACTCGATGCAGACCAAATACACATCAAGCAGGCGAAACAGGGACGAGCTGCGGTTTCAGTCGGTTTTCACGGAAAAGATGACGCGTTTTACAAATCGGCCTACGCACCGGTCCGTGATGAAACGGGAAATATCGTCGCGATTCTTGCAGTTGATGCCAGCGTGCTGTTTCTCAAAACGCTGGAAAAGATGCGGCGAAACATGATTCTCATCGGTATCGCCAGTACGTTTTTTGCCATTGCCTTGAGTCTGCTGTTTTCTCGCTCGATTGTTGTTCCAATTCAGAACCTCTCACGAGCGGCGCAACAGATTAAAGCCGGCGAGTTCGGCGCACAAGTTCAAACACATAGCAAAGACGAGGTAGGGGCGTTGGCAGAAACCTTTAATGAAATGAGTATCGCCATTAAGGAGAGGGACTACAAAGTTTCCCGTCTGGCTGAGGAATTGCGACAGATGGCCGCTGGACTCGCCCATGAGGTCAGAAATCCGCTCAACGGCATGCGAATCTTCTTAGGCTTGCTCAAGCGCCGGCTGCCCCATGACCCCAAAGCCGAGGAGATGGTTGAACAGGTTGACGACGAGATTCAATCCTTAAATCGGATTGTCACGGAGTTTCTCGATTTTGCGCGACCGACCCCATTGCAACGGCAGGCCGTCAACTTATCCGAGGTCATCGATGCGGTGAGCGCACTGCTTCATACCGAGTTGCATGACGACGCGGTACACATCCAAACGACCAATTTACAATGTCTTCCAACCATCGATGCCGATGCAGAGCAACTGAAGTGGGCATTCACAAATCTTATTAAGAACGCCCTACAAGCCATGCCGCAGGGTGGTACGCTCACCATCTCTGGCCAGCCCATTCCAGCGGAAAATGCCGTTCGTCTCGAATTCACTGATACTGGAATTGGCATGTCGCCGGCGGTCGTCGAGCGGGTCTTCGATCCTTTTTTCACGACGAAGGACACCGGAACGGGGTTGGGATTGGCGGTCGTTAAGCGGGTACTGGAGAATCACTTCGGGACGATTGCGTGCCGAAGTGAAGAAGGAAAAGGCACGACATTTGCTATCTTAATTGCCACGGGCTCGGAAGGATGAGGAGGGGACGCATGAGTTGGATACTGATCGCAGATGACCATAAAAGAACAAGCGAAGGACTCGCGCTTGCGTTGGAAGCACATGGACATTCGACCCGCGTTGCATTCGATGGCGACAGTGCGATTGAGGTGGTCAAAGGACATTTTTTCGACCTGCTCATCGTCGATATTCGGATGCCGAAGAGAAACGGGATGGAAGTCCTCGAAGCTGTTCAGGCCATTTCACCGGAAACGGTTGTCATGATGATGACCGCTTATGGCACCATCGAACTTGCGGTTGAAGCGATGCAAAAGGGCGCGGTCGATTTCATCACGAAGCCGTACTCCCTGGAACAGATCGAACTGAAGGTCGCGCGGGCCCTTGAGGGGCGTCGATTGCACATGGAGAACGAGTATCTCCGCCAAGAACAGGAACTTCGCTACAACCTAGACGAAATCATTGGCGACAGTCAAAAGATGGGTGCGGTGTATCGAACGGCACAGACGGTTGCACCGACGAATTCTACCGTACTCATTCTTGGGGAAAGCGGTACCGGCAAGGAGCTGGTCGCTCGGGCGGTTCACAAAAACAGTTTACGCAAAGAAAAGCCATTCATCAAAATCAATTGCGCGTCACTGGCGGAGGGGGTGTTAGAGAGCGAACTCTTCGGGCATGAGCGGGGGGCATTCACGAACGCCGTTCGTCAAAAACCGGGGCGTTTCGAGATTGCCAACGGCGGAACGTTGTTCTTAGACGAGATTGGCGACATTCCGCGGTCCACACAGGTAAAACTCCTGCGGGTTTTGCAGGAACAGGAATTTGAGCGGGTTGGGGGCACAAAGACGATCGGGGTTGATGTCCGACTCATCGCCGCGACCAACCGGAATCTGTTGGCACTCATTGAGGAAGGGAAGTTTCGTGAAGACCTGTATTACCGCCTCAACGTTGTACCGATTGAAATCCCGCCGCTGCGGGAACGGCGAGAGGATATTCCGCTGCTGGTGGCGCATTTTTTGCTCAAGTACAACGCTGAAACCGGTAAGAAAATCCGTGAAATCCACCCTGATGCGATGAGATTGCTGTCCACCTACTCTTGGCCCGGGAACGTGCGAGAACTTGAGAATGCGATTGAACGCGCCGTCGTACTCGCGCCGGATGACGTCGTGACTCCGGAAAATCTCTCACTCGGACAGCAATCGCTGAGACGACGCTTGAACACGGCCCCGTCAGAGATACCGCCGCTTGACGGCACGTCATTGACGGAGATGGTTGAAGCCTTCGAAAAACGGCTCTTGTGGAATGCGTATCTAAAGGCGCATCGCGTCAAAGCGGAAGCCGCGAAATTACTGGGCATCGAGCGGAGCACGTTTCGCTATAAGTTCGACAAACACAACCTGTCTGAGCACGATGAGAGTTCATGAAAATGCTCGTGAGAAGCTGGCGCCGCCTTCTATTTTTTTGCATCTTAATTGGCTGGGGCTTGACTGTCTGTGCACAAGAATCCACCCGGTCCACTTTGAAGGCGCAGATGAATCACATCACACAACAGATCACATCTGCACAAGCCGGGCGCGATCTGTTATTACGCCAGAACAAGGGGCTTACCGACAAAATCAACGCGACAAAGCGACAGCTTCAAGGCGGTGGAAATCCCCTTGCCGAATTGCGGTTACAGAATGACCTGAAAGCTTCACGAGAACTGGCAGACCGGATACAGGCACTCGACCAACAGATTTACGCGCTTACAGCGCAATCGGTTGCCACCAAAAGACAACTGGTGAATATGCTGACTCACGAAATTGAACGACTCTCACAGGCGGCGCATGCGACGGAAAATGCGAAGCAGGCAAGACAGCGACTGGATCAAGTCCTACAGCTTCAGAAGGAGAAAGAGAACTATCAAACACAGATTAGCACCGAATCGAACGAGTTACTGCTAGGATTGGACATCACGCTTGCGGGAACGGACGGTCCAGATGAAATCCTGCAAAAGTTAGCGATTGTCCGAGACCAGCGGGACATCATCGGCGCCAAGATTCAGCAGCTTGACCAACACATCCAAGAAACGCAAAAGAACCTCAGTCTGAGACGGAATATGTTGGAGTTGCTACGGGACATTCGTCGTGGAGAGGATGACGAATTTGACCTCGACCGTAGCCTTCGCATCGCCGAATTGCAGGAAGACATCACCGATATTGAAACGACACTGGAAATTATGGGTGCGAAGCAGGAAAGTTGGCGTATGCGGGAAAAAGCCCTCGTGAAGAAAGCCAAACAGTTTGCCCAAGAAGCAGAAAAGTTTACTCAACCCGTTCCAAAAGGAGATTCAGTTGACCGTGAGTAATTCCGTCAAAGTTCTTGTACGCATCACGTTGATAGTAGGCGCTTGCTGGTCTACAATGGTCTACGCCGAACCGCCGTTCAATATCAAGCCGTTCTTTGAGATTCGGCAGCAGCTTGAGGACAACGTCTTTCAAGTCCCACCAGGGAGCAATGCGAAAAAAGATTTCGCGACGAACATCTGGACCGGTGTCGAGTTCAAGATGCGCTTCGACGAAAGCACCCGCATTTTCGCACGTTACGA
>JAPUIP010000502.1 GCA_027296925.1 Candidatus Poribacteria bacterium
CGGTACGGGTCATCGGGGATGAACCGGTGTATATGTACCTTTCGGTCACGCCCCATATCCAGCCGACGCATACATTCTATTCCGAAGACGGCGAACGACTCCCGCCCCACTTCCGGCCATCGAGTGATTATAACACGGAGACTGACTCAACCACTCCCGTTGACGAACTCATTGACCATCATGTCGATACGGCGCACGCAGTGGCTGCTGCCGCTCAAACCAGTGCGCAGATTCAACAGGAGATGGCGGGAGCGCTCAAGCAAGCGTTGGCTGAAGGAGATGAAAAAGCGGCTTCCGACGTGCGAAACGTCATGTGGGAGTCGCTGAAAGCAACCTTCAAGCAGGTCAATGAACTCGCAGAAGAATGGAACACCCTCGCCCCACGCGCGGGGAAAATCCACGCTAGCTATTGCGCCATTTCCACAAGTGCATCACTCAAGGCGCGCAGTCACGTTCCCATATCGCGGATGTGTACCACGATGTCGCACTGATCATCGACATCACCAAGGCTTATATCACCCGGGCGCCTGTCAGCCGATGAGCGCTCGCTACCGGATGCCACCGGAAGGGAGGGGAACCTATGAAGGCAAGGCTTTGGAACATCGGCATGAAAGCTGAGAATCTGGATGAAGAAATCGGGTTTTTCGAGGAATTGGGGGGCAAGCTGCTGGTGCGTGGCGCACGAAAAAGACCGGATGGGGAATATGAGTACGCGATACTGGAGTTTGGCCAGACACGTCTCTTTCTGACGCCGAAACCGGTCTTTGAAGACCAGCTCAACCATCCGCTCCCCTCCGGGTTAACCCATGCCGTGTTTGAGGTTGACGACCTGGATGAAGCTTATGATCGTATTACCCAGCTTGGCACAGAAGTGCTTATCGAACCGGTAGAAATCAGCGCCGACTTTGGATCGCGGCGGATCGCCTTTTTCCGTTCACCCAACGGCCTCGTCTTCGAGGTCATGCAAATTCTGGAATCGAAGATGTAACTTGAGACGCAAAGAAGCGGAATCAATGGCGATATGAGTCAATCCCAACAGTTACGTTAAATATAGAGGCATTTAACTCGACTTTGGGGGGTGGCGATGATTTGGGCATGTTTTGCGCTTGACGTGCTGCGGTGATTCGGCTAAACTATTGCTTGTGTCAGTGGCAACTTCGATCGCGTTACCACATCTGATAGAAGAGGAGACACGTCATGAGCGACCGTTTTGGCTTCGATGCACCGAAGCACCAACCCCTTGAGGATTCCATTGCTTGGGCGGCGAGGAATGGGTTCCGTTATATTGACTTCCAAGCAGATCTTCCGCCCAATGACATCGCTTCGTTTGACGCCGACCGGGTTCGCAACGTCCGCAACCTCTGTGAAACTCACGGCATCCAAATCGGTATCCATCCGTCGTCGGCGATCAATAACGCCGAGTATACACCCATCATGGCAGAAGCAGTGGACAACTATCTCTTTGCCAACCTCGATCTCGCTGCTCGCCTCGGATGCGGCTGGCTTATCGGGCATGGTGGCTACCATTTCGGTGATGTTGCTCAACGGCGCACCGCCGCCCTCGAACACATCAAACGACTGGTCGACCGGGCTGAGCAGGCAAACGTGATGATATTCTTCGAGAACCACAACAAAGAACCCGACCGTGCCGAGATCCATTATCTTCCGCACAACGTCGCAGAAACGCATTGGTTCTTTGATGCGATTCAGTCGTCGCACTTTCAGTGGGCGTTCAACGTGGCGCACGGCCACCTCGTGCCCGAGGGATGGCAGGGCTTCCTCGATGCGTTCGGCGTGGAGAATATTGGACAGGTTCGCCTCAACGACAACCGGGGCGATTACGAAGTCCATCTGGTTCCTGGTGAGGGAACTGTTGACTTTGAGGCGCTGTTTGGGAGGCTTTCGGCCGATGGCTATCCGGGCTGGTTTAGTTTGGGATTTGGCGATGAAGCGGATAAGTTGCGAGTGCGCGATTGGTTTGTATCTTTGCTGTGATGGACGCAGGAAGAATCTAAACGAACAGAAACGCCGCATCTCTCGATCGCATGACGCAGTCAATTCTGCAAAACGACTGGAGGAAAGCGCAGATGTCTGATAAACCCAATGTTCTCATAATTATGACAGATCAGCAGAAGGCGACAGCCAGCCACCTCTACGGCAATACGTTTTGTGAAACGCCGTCCATGGCGCGACTGGCCCGCGACGGCGTTCTCTTTGAACATGCCATTACACCGCATCCTTTGTGCGTTCCAGCACGGGTTTCGTTCTGGACTTCGCAATTTCCGCACTCTCACGGCTCGAGACGCAATCAGACCCTGATGCCTCAGGACGCCACGCATGCCTTCCAATTGTGGAAGGACGCGGGATATTGCACCGGGCTGATCGGTAAGAACCACTGTTTTGAGCGGTCAGAGGATGTGGCACTCTTCGACAACTGGTTTCCCTTTGGTCACGGCGGACAGTCCGGGACACCACAGGATCGCAGCCCGGATTGGTTTCGGCCCGCTGAGGGGTTGCGTAAGGTTCGGGAACTGGTTCAGAATATGGAGCCGCAGAATCCGCGCTTCGGCTACGGCACGTCGGACCTGCCGCTCGAAGATCACTCCACCGGACTGATTGCGGGTCAGACCGTGCGCTTTCTGGAAGCCCACCAAAATGATCCGTTTGCGCTGTGGGTTTCGTTCCCCGATCCGCACGAGCCCTGGATGGTGCCGGAGCAGTACGCAGCGATGTTCCCACCTGAGCGGATTGATCTGCCGCCCTGGCAAGAAGGGGAATTCGACGAACGCGCGCCTGAACGCAATCGTATACTGTATCGGATGTTGGGCGTGGAAGCGGATGCGCTGGAAGATGTGTATGGGATGATGGGAGCTTATTACGGAATGGTGCGCTTTATCGACGACGGTCTGGGGCGGATGCTCGACACGCTAGAAGCGCTCGGACTCCGCGAGAACACCATCGTCGTCTTCTGTTCCGATCACGGGGATTTCATGGGCGAACACCGGATGCAATGCAAAGGCGGGGTATTCTACGACTGCTTGACCCGGGTGCCACTGATTGTCTCCTGGCCGGGGCAGGTCGCCGCGGGCCAGCGAGACGATAGCATGGTCAATCTGATCGACGTCGTCCCGACGCTGCTGGGTCTTCAAGGGCTGGACATCCCACGCTCGATGCACGGCGAAAGGCTGCCTACGGTCACTGATGCGGCGCCGAGAGATGCCGCGTTTTCCGAATATGGGGCGGGTGGACCGCCGTTCCGTATGGCAGATCTGGAGGAACTTCCCCGTCCCTTCGGTCGCCGGACCCTTATTCAATCACTGCATTGGCGTGAGGCGGAAGGGCGGCGGAAGATGGTACGCACGCGGGAGTGGAAGTATGTTCACGACCCCATGGGCGATCGGGATGAGCTGTACGATCTGGTGAATGATCCGTGGGAGTTGCAGAATGTGGTGGACGAAAAAGCACACCAGGAAGTAGTGGCTGCGCTACGATTACGCCTGGCTGACTGGAGCATTATGACGGAGGACGCCAAGCCTGTACCGATGCCGGAATGAGATTGCCGGTGTTATTGTAACAGCATTGCCCATTGCGGGCACGAAATTCGATAATTCCGCCGTCAACTGTAATGGCAGGTTCGGCGGATCGGTGGTTATCCAGCCATTAAGGGATGGCGATTTAATAACTCCTATATCTGTCTTTCTGAGGAGCTCCGCAAGCCTGTCCTGCCTGTCCCGCCTGTCCCGAGCTTCGAGGGGAGCGACTGAAAGGAATGCCTGTGGTGCTTCGAGGGGAGCTTGCCGAAGTGATGACAAAGTTATTTGGTACCCATTCCTAAGTGCCTGAACTTGTACTTCTGAGGAGGAGTGTACGATGGTCATAAAAACAGCGGGTGAACTTGATAAATTAATCCGAGACGTTTTGACAGCCGCCGGCGCCGATGAACGCAATGCCAATCGCGTCGCAGAAGCACTGGTTTCGTCAAGCATGCGTGGGGTTGATACGCACGGTATCCTCCATTTGCCAAGCTATGTGGAAAAGATTCAAGCGGGCGAAATTGTACCGACCGCCTGGCCCGAAATCCTACAAGAAGACACCACCAGTGCGCTTATCGGCGGCAACTGGACCTTTGGGCATGTGACGGCAAAGTACGCCATGGACATCGCGATCAAGAAAGCCGAGGCCCACAACGTGGCCATCGTCAGTATGGTTCAAGTGAACCACATTGGCCGCCTCGGTGAGTACGCCGAAATGGCGGCAGCTAAAGGCATGCTGTCGGTCGTCTGGGCTGGTGGCTTCGGCGAGGAGAAACCGGTCGCCGTTCCCTACGGTGGACGCCAGCCGGTTCTGAGCACCAACCCGATCGGGATGGGCTTTCCGGTCGGTGATGGTCCGCCGATGGTCATTGACTACGCTACAACCACAGTCGCCGGGAGTAAAGTGATGACGGCAAAAGACAGAAACATACCGCTTCCCGCCGGCAGCGTTGTTGACAAAGACGGTGTTCCCAGTACCGACCCCGACGCGTTTATCGATGGCGGAGCGCTTCTCCCTTTTGGTGCGCATAAGGGGTATGCGTTGATGCTGGCGGTCGAATTCTTCGGCCGAATCCTTTCGGGCGCGGATGGCTTTTCGGACGAAGAAAAGCGAGGCGGACCGACTTTCCGCCATTCCGGCGTGTCATTGCTGGTTGTAAAAGCAGATCTCTTTCAAGCCGCGACGGTCTATTCGAAGCGAGCCGAAGAGTTGGCAAATCGCGTCCGGTCGGTGCCACCGGCGCCTGGGTTCGAGAGCGTTTTGATTCCGGGCGATCTCGAGGCACGGGCAGAAGCGACCCGAACACGCGACGGTATCCCGATTCCCAATCCGCTGTGGCAAAGACTAACGGCCCTGGCAGACTCGCTGGACGTGAACATTGGGGTTTGAACCGACACAGATGACACTGCGTAGGGGCGGGCCCCCTGCCCGAATGTCACCGACAAACGTGGGCACGGGGACCGCGCCTTAAGTTGACGCGGAGTCATGTTTTGAGTTCGTTTATGACCGTCAACGCATGACTTCCGAGCGCTGCTTAATTTCCGCCCACCGCGTTGCGAGCTTTCCTTGCGGCGAAACGGACAACCCTCCGGGCTCGTACTCAAAATTTGACCTGAACGACTGGATCGCAGACAAGCCGCCGATTACATAGATCTTGTTGCGCGCAACGACCGTTGTGACCTCCGATCTCGCGACCTTCATCGGCGTTGCCTCGTCCACCAACCAGGTATCCGTTGCCGGGTCGTAGACATCGACACTTTTCAATACCTCGTCATTTCCATCATCGTTAAACCCTGTTACGCCACCGAATATGAAGATTCTCCCGCTGAAGATCGCTGTGCCGAAAGTCCCTCTCGCAACGGGCATGTTACCCTTGGCCTCCCAGGTATCGGTCGCGGGGTCGTAGACCTCAACGACATCAAGTGCATTGGCGCCGTCAACTCTCCCCCGAAGGTATAGATTTTGCCTTTGAACACCGCGCTTCCCAGACCGCCTCTTGCGGTCGGCATGTCCCTTTTCTTGGTGAATTTACCGCTGCCGGGGTCGAACTCAAAGACGGACGAGTAAACACGTCCCAGGAATTGGTCCCACCCGCCAATCACATAAATCTTCCCATCGACTGTGGCCGTGGTCATCGCTGCAATCGCTGTGGGCAATCGCGTGGACCGTTTCCAGGAATTCTCCATCAGATCGTAGACTTCCACGATATCGAGTGCCTGACCACCCCGTTGTTGGGATCCGCCAAATACGTAGACCTTTCCATCGACTGTACTGGCGGATACGCGCAATCTCGCCGTCATCATATCTTTTTTATCCGTCCATTTGTCGGCATCCGGGTCATACTCCTGCACGAAGTCCAGCGCGAGATCGCCGGGATTCGCCACATTTGGCGGCCGATTTCTTTCCATACCCCCGATTGCATAGACTTTCCCGTTGAAGGCGGCTGTGGCTATACCAAATCGCGATGGGTCGAT